>JBJTHA010000074.1:0-6247 GCA_046094265.1 Cytophagales bacterium | reverse complement strand
ATCTCTGGTAATACGATGAATTAGTTTTTTGAATTATTGAAGTCAGATTTACGCGTGCATCGGATCATGGTTTCAAATTGAAACTCCGTTAACAAATGATTAACGATTTTGAGATTACGTTGTATGAGCTACTAAGCATTCATTAATTTTTAAAGCTGAATGTATTTCGATCAGCAGGTAATTCAATAACTCTCTACTAGTCTACCTTCTTTTTAAAAACCCTTTGCAGCAAATGGTAGATGGGTAAGCCCACGATAAAAAGAATAAAGCTAATCAGAGCTGTGCCTGGCTCAAAGTACAACACGCTGATATTCACAAGCGCATATCCGATAATGAAGATGATGGTCATCCAAGGGTAGCGTTTCATTTTATAGATACCTTCTGGTTCACCGGATTTCAGAGTCCTTCTTCGTAAAACAAATACAGCTGCGCAAGCAGCAATCAATCCAATACTGTCAAAAAACATGACATAATTTAAAATTTGTTGCAACGAGCCGAGCGCAAACAAAAAAATAATGATGATGGCTACATACGCTGTCAGGGCAATCTCCTGCGTTTGCGTTTTCGGGTTTACTTTTTTGAAGACGGCAGGTAATACATTTTCTTCGGCCATAGCATAATACACACGTGGATTCGAAAGAAGCGATGCATTTACATACGCTAGCACAGCGAGAAATAAAATAACGGAAATAATCCGCGAGGTGGCAGCACCAAAGATAACACCTGTCATTTGTGCGGCCAGTGCGGGCGAATTTTTCAATCCTTCAAACCCCAATACCTGCACATACGAAAAGTTGACGAGCAGGTAGAATACGAGTACAAGTCCCATCCCCATAAAAATGGAACGTGGCATGGTGCGGTTGGCGTTGGGTACATCGCCACCAAAATTCATCGTTTGGTGATACCCTCCGTAGGTAAAAAAAATCGGCACAAAGCAAAGCCAAAAAGCTTTGATGGAATCTTCCGCACTCAATGGACTGGCAGTAGAAGAAGGCGGTGTAATTGGATTGAAAAACACCATGCTGATCAACAATACAATTACACTGATTTTAATAACCATCAGTACGTTGAGTGTGCGCGCACCCATTTTAATTCCCAGTAAATTGAGTCCATACAATAATAGTACGGCTGCAATCGTGGTAATTCGTGTACCTGTTTCGCGGTCAAGGTTTGGAAACAGCAAGGGACTGATATAGTCGGAGCCGATGATGGCCACCGAAGCACTAGAGCCTGCATTAGCAATCACAGAAATCCAATTCACCATAAAGGCAAAAGCGGGGTGGTAGCAATGCGAAAAGATTTTATAGAAGCCCCCGGCCTTTGGATAACGTGATCCTACTTCGGCCAACGTAAGTGCCCCAAATAAACTGATGATTGCTCCTGCAATCCATGCAAGAAAGAAAATGGTGGGCGTAACTGCTTTCTGCGCTATTTCAACCGGAGTGCGAAAAATGCCGGTGCCAATCACCACGCTCACCACAATCATGGTAAGGTCGAAGGTGTTGAGCTTTGGTTTGATTGACATACTAGCGTGTCAACAGCCCTGCGTCAATCACAAACTGCGAGCCTGTAACAAAACGTGCTTTATCGGATACGAGATAGAGAACAGCATTTGCTACATCTTCGGATTCAATCCATGGCACAGGCAATAAATTTCCGGCTGAGGCCACAGCAATCTCTTCGGTCGTCTTTCCTTCTAATGCTGCCAGTCCATCATTCATGGGCGTGTTCACTCCGGTAGGATGAATGGAGTTTACGCGGATGTTGTGCGGAGCCAATTCAATCGCCCACGATTTAGTCAAGCCAGTCAATCCCCATTTGGATGCGGCATAATGACTTAGTCGATTCATGCCACGCAATCCAGCGATGGAAGAGTTGTTAATGATGTTACCTGATTGCTGTGCAATCATTTGTGGAATGACGTGCCTAGCCGCAAGCCAAGGACCCTTGAGATTAATATCAATCATTGCATCCCATGCTTCTTCGGTTAGCTCATGCGCCAACCCATACGCACAGATGCCGGCATTGTTAAATAAAATATCTATTCGCCTGAAATGTGTAATGGTAGATTGCACGGCTTTGCGCACTTCTTCATTATTGCGAATATCACCTTGAAAAATGAGCGCTGTTGCACCGAGTTGCTCCACTTCGAATTTCAACGATTCCAGATCGCTCACTTTTCCCAACTCATAACCGGGATAACTTAACGGTTTGGCAATATCGAAAGCAGCGATGTGTACGCCTTCCTTAGCTAATGCTAGGGCGGTAGCACGCCCTTGCCCATGCGCAGCACCAGTGATGAATGCAACTTGGTTTTTGAGAGACATGTCATTACGGTTTTACAGATTCTGACTTTATATAGAGATGCAAATATTCATCGATATCTGTGCCAATCACGTTATTAAAGATGTTAGTAGCAATCATGATTCCCGCAAAGGCGATGAGTACCACAATTTCTTTATCGGAATAATTTTTTCGGATGAGTTCGAATACCTCATCTGGCACATATCCTTTATTTTGTGCAATAGTTGCACCAAAGGTTAATAGATTTTGTTCGTCTGTGTTGAGGTTGATCATTTCTGGATTTTCCCCCGCTTCGATAATTATTTTCCGAAAGAAAGTGCTGCACAAAGGGCAATTCGCTGCCTCGGAAATAGCCCACGCAAACAAAGGCGAAAGTCGGTCGCCTAAAATTTGTTTTACATCTTGATAGAGCGGATACCACCGCATGTAGCTTTCAAAGGCATTGTACGAATGACCCAAAGTGGCTTTCATATTGGTGATGCGACCATTGTAGATGGTTTTGTGTTGCTGATAAGCAATCAAAACTTCGGTAGAAGTTTTTTCTTCCGGTAGTGGATTAATTCTCGGCATAAATAAGAAGTCAGTACTTTAACTTATCGAATGTATAGCCGTGAGTGGCAGGTCCCCAAGCCAGTTGGCCGTCAGCATTCCAACCCCTGTCCCAACTGCTCAACCCTTTTTCGGTAAGTTCGCTTTGGTTGGTAAAATAGCTGGCACCTTTATATTGGTTTGAACAACCTCCGCCTCCCGTGCCACCTTTAAAATAATTTGCTTTCACTCTGGTGAAGTAGATCACACAAGGGTTCGAGAAATCGAGATTAGATTTCGATAACTTCGTTAGTAGTGCAGCATCCTTCCATGCTCCGGCAAAGCTCAATCTGTTTTGAATGGTTAGATTGGTACTCACAATTTGCTGATGATTTGCCGTGATATGCAATACTGCCTGACGATAAGGTCGCTGCAAACTTTTTACTTCGGCTTGCTCCAAGTAAAACCAATGCCCGTCTTTATCATCTTTCCAAATAGGAACGATGTGTAGTTGTACATGGGCCAGCGTGCTATCTTTTTTCCACATAGCTTCGGTACTGTAGTTGCCAGGCAAAAGACCCACAAACTCCGCTAGCTGATCTGAATTTTGCCAGCCAACGAGAGTGAGCAATGTGAAAAATAACCCCGCGATAAGAAGCAATCGGATTAACATATAAACGGGATTATGGTTTTTCCGGATCTAACGGAGCAACTTCTACATCCCAATGAGCCAACAAGATTTCGAACCTGCGCTGCTCTTCTTTTTTCAGTTTTTCTAGGTCGGGATAGAGTACTTTTTTGTAGGGTTCAGTTAAGTTAGGATCAAAAGCCGTCTGTACATTTTTAAATACAAGGGTTACGCGGTAGTCCCATCGGCTATCTTCTGAGGCATGCTGACGCGATTTTTCAAGTTTGAATGAAACAATATCCCCTTTTTCAATGGCTTTTTTCAACAGCGGGTAGTGATTCTTTTTGTAAAGTGCTAGAAACTCATCGGCATAACCCCATTTCGCTTTGTAATAGTTTTCAATTGTAAAAGTTTCATCTTTTGATGCCTGAGCTAGAACTTGATAAGAAGTGCTTGTTATGCCCAGAAAAATAAGTAGTAGGAGAATTGGTTGATACGATTTCATTGTGGTAAGATTATGATGTTATTTTTCTATTTGTAGTGGCATTACGCGGCAAAATTTTCGTGTTGGTAAACGAACCTGAAATAGGTTGCTTTTACAGATTGCAACATGGAGATTAGTACCACCGCGACAACGCTGAAGCAAAAAAACCAAACGCTTTGCCGCTCAATACTAATGTATGCGGCCAATGTAAGCACGCGCGCAATTTCTAGTTGATACACCCACTTCTGTTGTTCCAGCAGTGCTCCGCAGTTGATCAAAGTGAGCAGTAGAATAGCTACGATAAATGATTTTTCGATAGAGCCGAATGTGGAATAGAGTATGGTAACGGCTACCAGCATCACCAGGCTGAACAAGATTTGCGCACTTAAGTACATTTTAAAACGCAGAGACTTTTTGAACAATTTTTTTTTCGGTAATAATTTTTTCTCTAAAAGTGGCCGTATGTTAGGGTTTAGTTGATCCGGTTTGCCAAAAATGATTTTCAATGATTGCCAGACCGAACCGCTTCGCCTGCATGCTTCCACTAATTCAACATAGTAATGAAAATGTTGCCACAAAAAACTTTTGCTTGTTAATGGATGAGTTAACCCATATCGGGGCTTCTCTTCTTCTTGTTGAAAAGTGCCAAACAGCTTATCCCAAAAAACAAAAATATCTCCATAATTTTTATCGAGGTATTTTTCGTTTGAGGCATGGTGCACACCGTGGTGCGAAGGGGTAATAAAAATATGTTCGGCCCAGCCTAATTTACCTATCACCTGCGTATGTGTAAAAAAAGAATAGGCACCATGCACTACCAAAATTGCAATGACCATCGCAGGGTGAAACCCGATCAGTGGCAGAATAATCCAAAAAATATTACGCACAATGGCTTGCAACGTGGTAATTCGGGCAGACACGGTGTAGTTGTATTCTTCACTTTGGTGATGAACAATATGAGCACCCCAAAACAAATTTACTTCATGCCCCAATCGGTGGTACCAATACCACACAAAGTCGGTCGCCAACAACAACAGCACCCATACCCACCAGCTGTTCGGAATGTTTAACCAAGCATAACGCTCATACACATAATAGTAAAGCGAATAGAAGCTTCCAGTGATGAATAGGTTTAGCAACCGCTCAGCGATCCCTACCGATATATTAGCGATTGAACTCTCGTAGCTGAAAATAGGTGCTTGCTTGCGTTTGCTGGCTACATAATACTCAAGCCCAACAAACATGAAGAATGCAGGAACAACAAATACCGCAGGATTAAAATCAATTGTCATTTTCAATCAGATGGTAGACGTCTCGAGCGGATTCGAACCGCTGTAAGAGCTTTTGCAGAGCTCTGCCTCGCCACTCGGCCACGAGACTTAATTTTTTTACTTGACAAGCCCTGCAAATCGTTGGTAAAACAGGGTAGGGCTATTTTCATTTTTTGGTTTGTATTTACCGGATACGATCGGGATGTAGATCACACGCCTTCTGCTTTCTTCACCTACCACCGATGATTTGGCCACGCGGTGCCACAGCCGTCCATCATGTATCGTCAGATCACCTGCCTTTGGCAGCACCGCTACTTCTGCAGGATCAGGTTTATTGTCAAAAAAATGTGCTTTCCGAAATAGCATTTTGGACAATCGTTGTTTGTGAGTGCCGGGTATGAGCCGCAATCCGCCATTTTCGGGTTTGAGGTTGCTGAGGTGGATGCCTACGTTTAGCATCGGGTTTAATTTTAATCCATGGAAAAGGTCGCGCAGGCCATCTACATGCCAACCCATTTGAGTGAATTGACTTCCCTCGCTGTTTACATAATGATTAAACACCATTCCATCTTTTTCATCTATACCCAGTCGTGCCCCCGGGCCGGCCAGTTCTAACAAAATTGAAAAGCGGGGATCTTTTAGAAATTCTGAAAGCACGGGATGGTGCTGGTTGATAAATGCGAAACGCTGTACGATTGGCTCTCCAGAAAGGTCTTTGCCATATTTTATGGGCACACCATTTATTTTTTCCACTGAAGACCGAATCCAGCGTTCTTGCACTTCTCTCGAAGCCTTAATAAGGGATTCTACTGCATGGGGGTTGATGAAATCGGTGAAATGAATAAAACCAAACTTATCGAAAAAAGCTTTTTGCTCCGTTGTAATGGACTCGCCAAGAATAAATTTTTTGTAATCCGTCATTGCTAGTGTATTAGATCAAACTCTAAATAAAAAATACCGACTAAATGCGCACTGAGTATCAGTCACTTAAATGCACGTGCAAAAATAATCTATAAAATCCATAGATTATAT
>JBJTHA010000073.1:0-3743 GCA_046094265.1 Cytophagales bacterium | reverse complement strand
GCTATCGACTTTATGAAGAAGGAGGCCATGCATTTAATTAATACGCTTCAGTGGAAGAAATAATGTGATAAAGCAATTTGTAAATTCGTGCAAATTGTGCTCGTAGCCGAATGAGTTTTTTCGATACCTCCATTGAGTTTTTGAAAGGCGTAGGGCCACAACGGGCAGCGCTGCTCCAAAAGGAGTTGAACATCTTCACGTTTGGCGACCTGATCCAACACTACCCTTTTCGGTATGAAGATCGTACGCATTTCTACCGTGTAATTGACATCCATGAGGGCATGCCTTCGGTTCAATTGAAGGGGCATTTTACTGAATTTGAGCTGTTGGGGCAAGGCCCCAAGAAAAGATTGGTGGGCTACTTTACCGATGGCACAGGCGAATTGGAACTGGTATGGTTTCAGGGCATCAACTGGGTTCTGCAAAAAATCAAAGTACAACAAGAGTACGTTGTTTTTGGCAAGCCAAACCGGTATGGAGGTACTCTTTCCATCGCTCATCCGGAAGTAGATATTACTACGGAGAAGAAGGAAAAAGGTGGATACTTGCAGCCCGTGTACCCTTTAAGCGAACGGCTACGAAACAAGCACATCGACTCAAAATTCATTTGCAAAATTCAGCAAGATCTGCTGCGTGCCGCGCAGCCACATCTTCGCGAAACGCTGCCCGATCTGCTATTGAACAAGCATCAACTGGTGAGTAAAAAGGCTGCGATTAATAATATACATTTTCCAAAAGACACTGCCCACTTAATTGCTGCACAGCATCGCCTAAAATTTGAAGAACTTTTCTTCATTCAATTGCGGCTTGTAAAAATGAAATTAGTTCGGCAGGAAAAGTTTAAAGGGCAGGTATTTAACGATACCTCTGTTTTAACAACATTCTACAACCAGCACTTACCTTTCGCGCTAACCGAAGCACAGAAACGCGTGGTAAAAGAAATTTATGCCGACATGAAATCTGGCAAGCAGATGAATCGACTACTGCAAGGCGATGTGGGTAGCGGAAAAACCATTGTGGCCTTCATCGCCATTTTGTTGGCAGTAGGTAGTACGGCACAATCTGCGCTTATTGCACCCACCGAAATTTTAGCACAACAACATTACAATAACCTAAGGAAGTATGCCGAACCGATGGGAATAATCATTGAATTGTTGACTGGTTCAGTAAAGAAAAGAGCACGTAAACCCATTCATGAAAAATTACAAAACGGCACCCTTCACATTTTGATCGGCACACACGCACTGCTGGAAGAGGAGGTGAAGTTTAAAAAGTTGGGGTTGGCAATTATTGACGAGCAGCATCGCTTTGGAGTGGCGCAACGCTCGAAGCTCTGGCAAAAAAATGAAGAAGTATACCCACACGTGTTGGTGATGACTGCTACGCCCATTCCGCGAACCCTAGCGATGACGCTGTATGGCGACTTGGAAATATCTGTAATTGATGAGCTGCCCAAAGGGCGCAAGCCCATTAAAACAACGCACCGCTACGATACACATCGGCTGCAGGTGAATGGCTTTATCAAAAGCCAAATCGAACAAGGTGGGCAAGTATACATCGTGTACCCATTGATTGATGAATCAGAAAAACTAGACTTAAAGCATTTGATGGATGGTTACGAGAGCGTTTCGCGTGCGTTTCCAGAGGTGCCCATCAGCGTGTTGCATGGGCAGATGCCCGCAGAAGCAAAAGACTTTGAGATGGCACGGTTTAAAAAAGGAGAGACAAAAATAATGGTGGCCACAACGGTGATTGAAGTAGGCGTAGATGTACCCAACGCTTCGGTGATGATTATTGAAAGCGCGCAACGATTTGGCTTGTCACAACTGCACCAGCTGCGCGGGCGCGTGGGACGAGGAGCCGAACAGTCGTATTGCATTTTAATGACCGACCACAAACTAAGCGCAGAATCGAAAATACGCATTGAAACCATGGTTCGCACCAATAACGGATTTGAAATTGCAGAGGTAGATTTAAAATTGCGCGGCCCAGGCGATTTGATGGGCACCCAACAAAGTGGGGTGCTTGATTTATTGATTGCCGATTTAAGTAAAGATACCGAGGTATTGAAACAGGCACGTGAAGCAGCCATTGAGCTGTTGGAAAACGACCCCTCACTGGCGAAGCCCGAAAACAAAGCAGTGCTGTTGCAAATACAATCCCTGCGAAAAACCGCGGTAAACTGGAGCCGGATCAGTTAGTCAACGCACTTCAATGCCTCCCACACCAAGCCTGGTTCATAGCCCTTGGCAATGGCGTATCGCGCTAGCTTGTCGTTTAATCGAAACGTTTCTTTCGCTGTTATTTGTTGTGATTTCTTTCCCAGCAAGCTGGCAAGGGTCTTTCGATAATCGAATTCATCAATTTCTTTCAGCCCGATGGCAATGTTCCTTTTACTAACGCCCAACATTTCAAGCTCACGTACAATTTTGATCCTCCCCCATTTCTTGATGCGGAATTTTCCACCTGCAAAAGCTTTGGCAAATCGCTCTTCGTTCAAAAAACCCGCTGCAATTAAGGTGGAGATAATCTCGTCCACTTCGCTTTGAAACAAGCCATAGTCAAACAGCTTGTTCCTTACTTCGCGGTGCGACCGCTCCTGGTATGCGCAGTAGTGTTGAATTTTTTTGAGGGCATCCGCAGGTGAAATCCTTTTCTTTTTTATCGCGCTTTCTCCCCACATATCACCGCCAAGGAAAAACCAGTTTTAGTCCGCGTTTATTTTTGCCGGAAATATCAATAAACCCGCGTGTATCAATTAAGTTGCCGCGCATGTCCCAATAGTAGTAACTGCCAAACTTTCCGTTGTTGAATGAAAGTGACGAAATGGTGCTTACCCACTGTGCTTGAAATTGCTGTTTCGAGTCCACTGGTAGTGTGTACAACGTTGGGCTGTTGTAACTAACTATTTGTGCAGCATCTTCCCTAATTCCAAAAGGAAACTTCTTTACTACTGGCGCGGGCGGTAGCTGCAACGTATAACTTGGCAAAGCCCTCGAATCACGAAACTGCGCAATTGCATTTAGGCTGATCGCGCTGACGAAGAAAGTAATCCAAAGTTGCAATTTCATTGGGAAAAGTTACGGAATAAAATTCAAAGTGCTACATTCGTTGCATGCAAGATAAAGTTCGTTGCCCTTGGTGTTTAGGGTTTGAAGAATACATTCGTTACCACGATGAGGAATGGGGCGTACCCGTGCATGACGACCAAAAACATTTCGAGTTTTTAATTTTAGAGGGAGCACAAGCTGGATTAAGTTGGGCTACCATTTTAAAAAAGCGCGAAGGCTATCGAAAAGCTTTCGCCAACTTTGATGCGGAAAAAGTGGCCAGATTCACCGAGAAAAGAATAGAAAAAATACTGCAAAACCCCGATATTGTACGAAATCGGCTGAAAGTGTACGCAGCCGTTAACAACGCGCGACAGTTTTTAAAAGTGCAAAGAGAATTTGGGAGCTTCGACAAATACATTTGGCAATTTGTTGGTGGAAAACCCATTGTGAATAAACTGAAAACGTTACAAGAAGCCAAGGCGACCACACCCGAATCAGATGCGTTAAGCAAAGATTTGCTGAGGAGAGGGTTTAAGTTTGTGGGTAGCACTGTTATTTATGCACACATGCAAGCTTGCGGCCTAGTGAACGACCACTTGATAGGTTGCTGGCGGTATAAACATGTATAGAATACTACTTCAGTTTTAACCCTATCCACATATATGTGGGTACGGCCAATATACTGTACCC
>JBJTHA010000072.1:0-8219 GCA_046094265.1 Cytophagales bacterium | reverse complement strand
GCTTGCAGATGCATTTCGCCTGATGGGTGTGCCCGATAGTGTCTTATTGATTGAAAACAAATCCAGAAATACATACGAATCAGCCGTAGAAGTAATCAAGATGCTTGAACCCATTACCTCACCCGACAAATGCTTACTGATTACTTCCAGCTACCACCTGAATAGGTCGCGGGCATGCTACGCCCGCGAAGGCTGGCAGATGGATATGTTTAGCACAGACTTTATTTCCCACAAAAGACGTTTTTCTTTTGACGTGCTATTTATACCAAAAATTGACGCCATCTACCAATGGACCGTATTGACTAAAGAGTGGGTTGGCATGGTTGCCTACAAAATGGCGGGCTACATTTAGGGCATGGAAAAAAAGATCTGCCCCAAGTTGCGCTACTAACATGGATCACAATTCTGGGCTGCTTATTTATTTACTTTTTGCCTCCATTTCCAGATAAAACGATCTCATTCCGCAAGATGGACTTACTGATTGATCTACGAGTGGTGGAGAAGAAGCCCACGGTAGCCACGCGCATCTTGCTGTACAATTCTATTCAAAAAAAATACCACCACAAAGTCTCAAACCAACCAATGCGCCCCGCAACTTATCTGCCTAGAAGATTTTAGTGGTGGAACCAATATGCCGTGGTTCTTACAATCTCTACCAAGTGCCAACGATTAACCTGTTCGCGCTGCTTTTTTCGGAGACTCATTTATGTAAAACTTTGACATTGGTGAGCGCAAACATTTTGCCCATGGCTTTGAAAACCAACGTACTGTTATCAAAGGGAAACTGTTCGGTAACACCCTTTTTATTTAAGCAATACTCGCAGAAATTTTCTATGTTCAAAATAAACGCTTAATCACAAGAAAAATCACGCCCGCCAAAAAAATGAGAATTGAAATTTTGTTAACGCCATGCATCATTTTGAGGTTAATGTTGCTAGGCCGATGCGGATCTTTACCGCGAAAAAAGTACCCACCCACTTCGCTTAGGCTGATGAAATCTTTGAAAGAAAGTTTTTTAGGTTTATTGTCTGTTGGTTTCATTGTTTTGGGCATTGTGTTTATAAAGGTATATGAAAAACACTTGAAGTGCAATATAGTTTTGGCCAGTGAGTTGTGAAACGAAAGCTAACCTGTCTCGACTTGAAGCTGCTGGTTTTAGCATTAACTAAAACCGACCAAAGCAATTCCAGATACTTTGCAAATCGCAATGAAGTCTTCTTTGTGCAGCTAGGCTGCAAGATTGGCTCGGAAAACCTTTTAGGAATTGTACCAACAGGCAATTTACCACGATACAAGAAATACTGCTCTCACCTTTTTGAGAACCTTACGATTATTTATTTTGGTAGTTTTAAACGTTTCGCACACAATCGGTGCTTAACTTAGCACAGTTTCGAAGCTAACGCAAAAACTCTAAACTATTTCCCAATGTTTGAAGCATCTTTAGTTCTTAAAAAAGCAAGGCGTTCCTCATTTTATCTGAGCGTCTTAAACTGGTCGCTTGCGCGAATGATTCCGTTTAACAAACCACATGGGTTTAAGATTATAGAAATCGAGGACTACCGCCTTAAAACCCTCATGCCGTATAAGCGGAGTAACTTTAACCACATTCGTGGGTTGCACGCGTGCGGACTGGCCACCATCTCAGAATTTACCACCGGCTTTTTGTTACTCAGCTTGCTGGATATGAACAAGTATCGGATTATTATGCAGCGATTGGAGATGAATTATCACTATCAAGGAAAAATGAATGCAACAGCTGAGTTTGCCATTTCGCCCGAATGGCTTGAGGAAAAAATTGTGAAACCCCTGCAAAGCCAAGAGGCCGTGGTGGTGCCTTGCGAGGTAAAGATTCATGATGCCAAAGGCAATCATTTAACCACCGGCACAATATTTTGGCAGTTCAAAAATTGGGATAAGGTTAAAACCAAAGTTTGACAAGTTATCGGCTTTGCGGTAGATTTGGTATTGCAATAATCAAATAAACGATATGAGAAAAATAGATGCACTTCTTTCAGAGTATGGTGAAAGTCACCAAAATCCTACGAACAAAGCCATCCATTGGATATGTGTGCCGCTGATATTTTTCAGCATAGTTGGGTTAATAGGTTCAATACCGGCAGGTTTTTTACAGTCTACGTTTGGTGAAGGTGCCCTGTGTGCTAACTGGGCCGCAGTAATGCTGGCCGTGGCACTCATCTATTACATCACATTATCGATTCCCCTTGCCGTGGGGATGCTTTTTTTTGGTTCACTTTGCCTTTTCTTAATTAGACAGATTGTGATGGCAAATTTTGCTCCACTATGGGCCGTTAGCTTGGGTATTTTTGTTGCTGCCTGGATTGGTCAGTTTTATGGCCACAAGGTAGAAGGAAAAAAGCCCTCATTCTTTAAGGATGTGCAATTCTTAATGATTGGCCCCGCATGGCTCATACATTTCATTTATAAGCGTCTTGGCATCCCATATTGAGCAGCTTATATAAGTTCCGCACGGCAAACCTTTCGAAAGATTCGAAAGGAAGTTGTCTTTTCCTCTACAACACAACACAGCACTTATTAACACAAAGAGCCAGGGGATGGAAACAATTTAAGTTGTTGCGTGGATCGAAAACAGTTGCATCGATTTCATTTAACGTTAGAGGTACAAAAGGATGCAGCCCTTTTCGTGCTCCATTTGGTGGATTTGAGATTTATGACCTTGTACCTGATCAAGTTATAGAAACGTGGTGGCACCAATGCATCACCGAATCACTGCGGAAGCAAGGTGTTAAAAAGATAGATATTAAGAGCCCACCAAAGATTGTCAATGAGAATCTTTTTAGTGCTGTTGATAACCTCATGCAAACACAGCATGCCACTCGGCAAGACGAAGTGGCAAGTGTCTTATCAGTTGATGGTGATAGCTTCAAAAAGAAAATTTCGGCAGTCAAACGGCAGCGCCTAGAAAAAAATCGTGTGGCTTTTACTTTCAAAAAGATACCCTTAGTGCAGGTCGGGGCTGTTTATCGCTTCTTGTCTGTGTGCCGAAAGGAAAGAGGGCACCAATTGTCACTCACGCTGCCGGTGCTTCGTGCACTATCAAGAGTATTTCCGCGGCACATCATGCTTTTTGGAGTTCAAGTTGAAAATGAATGGGCTGCACAGGCAGTGGTAGTGCGCGAGTCAAAAGATGTTTGGTACACTTTTTACTACGGTCATCTTCAAAAATTTAACAAACAAAGCCCCACGGTTTTTCTTATTGATCACATGTATCGACTCGCACAAAGTAAAGGCGTGCGTTGGATTAACATGGGCACTTCCATGCTTGATGGCGAAATCAATCGGCCATTGCTGCATTTTAAAGAGAGTATTGGTGCGAAAACAACAATTAAACGAACCTATCAACTGCATTTGTGAATTCACCGTTGGTCACTGTTTTATGTATGTGTTATAACCATGCCAGGTTCGTAACGGAGGCGATTGACTCAGTGTTCTCGCAAACCTATCCATACATTCAGTTAATTGTAGTAGATGACGGAAGCGCAGATGACAGTGCACATGTGATTTCGCGAAGGCTGGCGGATTGTTCTGAAGTTCTATTTCTAAAACATAGTCATAACCAAGGTTATTGTGCTTCGTTGAATGAAGCCCTGAGGCATGCCAAAGGAGAATTTGTTATAGACTTAGCGGGCGATGACGTGCTGCTGCCACAACGCGTTGAGAGCGGTGTTGGTGAGCTAATTCGAAAGGGTGAGCGCTACGGGATTTCGTTCTCAGATGCCATTTTGATGACCGAGTCGGGTGAACATGTAGGTTTGCATTCGGCTAATTTTCCTCACGCGACCATTCCAACGGGTGACATCTATGCAGAGATCATCAGTCGTTATTTCATTTGTCCGCCAACCTTGATGTTTCGAAGATTTGTGATTGAGCGCATAGGCGGTTATGATGAGTCTTTGGCGTTCGAGGATTTTGATTTTTTGATCCGCGCAAGCCGTGATTTTTATTTTACCTATTCGCGCCAGCCATTGGTAAAGCGAAGGGTCGTTAAGAACTCGATGTCAGCGCAGCAATTTAAACGCAATAGCCCCCAGCGCTGGTCCACCTATCAAGTGTGTTTAAAGATTAAGGATTTGAACCGGTCGCCTATTGAAAAACAAGCTTTGAAAAAGCGCCTGCTGTATGAGGTCATGGTATCCACTCGGTTGTTGGAGTTTCGCCTAGCGACAAGATTCGTACAACTGCTAGTTTCGGTTGTCTTCACCCGCCAACATACTTAAGTAGCTTTCATACCGAGCGAAGCTAATTTGCTGACTTTCTACCGCAGCAATTACGGCACAACCGGGCTCGTGAAGGTGAACGCAGCGTGCGCCAAACTTGCAGTTGGTTCGTACGTCTCGCATATCGGGAAAGTAGTCGGAAATCTCTTGTGAATACATGTCAACTAATCCCCATTCTTTTACTCCGGGTGTGTCAATCACAAAGCTGTGTTCATCCAGTCGAAACATTTCTGCAAAGGTGGTGGTATGAGTTCCTTTATTTGAAAACGAAGAAATGTTTGCTGTTGCCTGTTGAATTTGATCTGATAAGCGATTGAGTAACGTAGATTTACCCGTTCCCGAGTGACCCGCCAAAAGTGTAACTTTATTTTTTAAGATTTCTTTTACCTGCAATAGGTCATCGTGTGTGGCTTGTAGAGCCAACGTGCGCGTACCCAGTGCCTGATAGCGTTGCATCAACTCGTTTTGTTCTTCGAACTCAATTTCAGTTAGCAAGTCACGTTTGTTAAAAACAATCACTTGCGGAATTCGGAAAGCCTCTGCTGACACCAGAAACCGATCTATAAATCCGAGCGAAGTACGCGGTTGCTTTAGCGTGGCAATCAACATCACTTGATCGATGTTGGCGGCCAGTACATGCGCCTGCCCTTTCTTTTTTACGGACTGGCGCATCATGTGATTTTGCCTTGGTAATATACTCGAGATTACAGCATTGCTGCCTTCGGGTTGTAGTTCAACCCAATCGCCTACTGCTACCGGGTTAGTTTCGTTGATATCATCAAGTCTTAGTTTGCCGCGCACACGAGCCCCCAACACCCGGCCACCCTCGATCAAGATTTCATACCAACTTCCGGTAGATTTAAGAACACGACCGTTCATCAAACAAGACTTAAGCAATAGTCAACAATTTTTTTTGTTGCACCACGATTTTCTTCCGCGTATGACTTCGTGACTTCACAAGCCAACAAATAGTTTTCGGGTATTCTGTTTATCTGTTGGTATTTAGTCTTTAGGTCGGCATAGCCACTCACTTCAAAAGCTCCCCCACGCATAATTAAGTCATTGGCTTCTTGATATTTTTTGTAGTTTTTATTCCCAAAGAAGATGGGGATGCCATAGCAAGCAGCTTCCAAAATATTGTGCAGACCATCCCCAAAGGCACCGCCTACGTATGCCACCTCCCCATATTTGTATAGGGTAGATAGCATGCCGATGTTGTCAATAATGAGCACCTGAGCGTCTTTAACTTTTTCAGGCCCTGCGTTTGAGAAACGAATTGATTTTGCTTTCAATGATCGTTCGGTATCTGTGAGAAATTTTTCGGTTATCTCGTGCGGAGCGATGATGAACTTGAGGCAATGGAAGTGATCATTGATGAAGGGAGCCAACACATCCATATCGCTTGGCCAGCTGCTACCAATTACCCAGGTTTGTCGACCATTTTTGAATGCCTTTGCCAATGCCACTTCTTCTGCAGCAGCAGCTATTTGTAACACCCGGTCAAAACGCGTATCACCTGAGACGACAGAATCTATGCCAAGGGAACTCAGCAGTTTTTTGGTTTCCTCGTTCTGTACAAAAAACGCATCGAAGTTCTGCAGTATTTGCCGAAAGAAGCCTCCGTATGGTTTAAAGAATATTTGATCCGGACGCAGAATACACGCAGCCGAGATCAGTGGCACGCCCTGTTTTTTCAACTCGCGTGCATAGTGATGCCAGAATTCGTACTTGATAAAAATCGCGAGCGAAGGCTTCACAATTTGCACAAACTGTTGTGCATTGCGAGGCAAATCCCAAGGCAGGTAACAAACGTAATCGGCTTGTTCATAGCTTTTCCGAATCTCATAACCGGAAGGAGAAAAGAAGGTTAACAGTATGTGGATGTCTGGCCGTTGTATTTTGATGAGCTCGATGATGGGCCGACCTTGCTCAAACTCGCCCAACGAGGCGCAGTGAACCCATACAATTTTGTAGCTATTGCCCGCAAAACGACTCCTAAGTTTTTCAAAAAGTTTCTCTCTGCCATTTGAAAATTGTTTCGCTTTCAGATTAAACGGACTAGCTAAGCGGTATGCCAAGGCTAACAGTCGAATGAAAAAAGTATATACCACAGTGGAGATTTTGACCTTGGCAAATTTAGAGGTTAAAAGCATTTTGACTTAGTTGGTAATCTATATCCGGGAAGAGACACAACTCCATTAAATTAGCAACACCACGGCATCGGCCAGTCTCACTGCAAGCTCGCGATTGACTTTGGCAATCATTACATTTCACGTATATAACACATTCCAAAAAAAAAATGTAACACACTTGCGATACGCTTCTGCTCCAATGTGATAGAAGCTTCGCGATCAACTCAAAAAAAGCCCCCGACATGGTCAAAACACTTTTCACTTGCCTTTGTACTCCGGCCTACGTTTTTCAACAAATGCTTTCATGCCTTCTTTTTGGTCTTCGCTGGCAAAGGTTAAATAGAAATTCTTACGCTCAAATGCGAGACCTTCGTCAAGTTGTGTTTCGAATGAGCGATTGATAGCCTCTTTGGCCAGCTGTACCGCTACGGGACTCATCTGCGCAATTTCTTTTGCAAGCGTTAGTGCTTCGTGTAAGTACATCTCAACGGGTACTACTTTTACTGCCAATCCGTAAAACACAGCTTCTTCTGCCGAGAGGAATCGCCCGCTCAAAATTAACTCCATTGATTTGGATTTGCCCAATGCTTTGGTGAGGCGTTGGGTGCCGCCCGCCCCTGGAATGGTGCCTATCTTAATCTCTGGCTGGCCAAACTTAGCAGTCTCAGATGCAATGATAGTGTCGCACATCATGGCGAGCTCGCAGCCGCCACCCAGCGCGAAACCGCTCACTGCTGCGATGATAGGCTTCTTTGTTTTTCTGATTTGATCCCATGTATTGAAAGAATCAATCATCAGCATCTCCATGGCTGACTTATCTGCCATTTGTTTAATATCCGCACCGGCAGCAAATGCCTTTTCATTCCCTGTGAGGATGATGACGCGCACCGTTTCATTCTTATCCAACTGCTGCAATGCGGTCAACAATTCTTGCATGAGTTGGTGGTTGAGTGCATTCAATTCTTTGGGGCGGTTGAGTTCTACCAGCGCCACGTATTGCTCTTTTTGTTCGGTTACTTTAATGAATTCCATGGGTTATGATTTGCCGCCAAAGCTAAGAAAAGATTTGGGTTGGGCTTTGTGGTATCCGGTTTGCGGCAGGTTGGTAGCCTAACTAAACGTCTGCCTTTCAACAAGAAATACGTTCTTTACATACAACGTGAGTCCGAGTTAAACCAGAAAAATAAATCTCACTTCCGAACAAAAGTTACCCCAAATTTGAGCGCATACAGATTATTGGCGCAATTTGCTACCTTTCCGAAATTGTAATTGTTATACATGACGCTTACCAAACGACCTTCGCTGCTCCAAGCATTCGTTCCTATATTTTCTTTGGTCGCGCTACTTTCGGTAAACGTGCTTGTGTTTGGCTCAGGCGCGACTGACGGCCCCAATCAAATAGCATTATTTTTGGCAGCCTCGGTGGCCGGCATTATATCCTGGCGGCTAGGCTGCAATTGGGAAAAAATTGAGGCGAGCGTTGTAAAAAGCATTAGTTCTGCTATGGGTGCGATGCTTATTTTGCTGGTGATCGGATCGCTATCTGGCACCTGGTTGTTAAGCGGTATTGTACCTGCCATGATTTACTATGGACTTAAAATCTTAAATCCCACGATTTTTTTGGTTGCTGCGTGCATCGTCTGCTGCATCGTATCGCTGGCCACGGGTAGTAGTTGGTCTACAATTGCCACCGTGGGCATTGCCTTGTTGGGTATTGGAAAAACACTTGGCATTCACGAAGGCGTGGTAGCGGGTGCGATTATATCTGGTGCCTATTTTGGTGATAAAATGTCACCCTTGTCAGACACTACCAACTTGGCTCCTGCCATGG
>JBJTHA010000071.1:0-3216 GCA_046094265.1 Cytophagales bacterium | reverse complement strand
GCCTAAAGCAAACCGAAAAAGCTTGTTTTTAGTGGGAAGTACACGGGTCTCAAACATTTCGCGGTTCATTGAATTCAAAGGCAAGACGGGCATTAAGAGGGTTTGTTACAACCAAAGTTAATCTTTTTTGAATTTTTTATTTTGGATTGAAATGGTACAACTCTTTCCAAGTGGCAGGAAAGCACTTGGCGCTGGGGTAAAACTATCGAGTTTTAATTTCAAACAGTTAACTTTGATCTCATGCGGCTCAAACATTTTAATGTAGAGTTAGGTTCCCAAATTTTTTTGGCCTGTTCAGATACATCACGGCTTCGCATATTGAACTTGATTCTGACCAATGGAGAAATGTGTATCACTGATTTGGAGCGTATATTGGAGTTTACGCAAACGAAAACTTCACGCCACTTACTCTACCTTAAAAATTCCGGCATTCTCACATCACGTAAAATCAACCAGTGGGCGTTTTATCAAGTGAAAGACGAAGTATTTGATTTGGTAAAACAACTGTTGCAATGGGTGAGCCGCGATCCTGTTATGCAGACCGACCAGCAAACTTTCAAAACGATGTACACCAACCGAGAACTTTCGCTCAATAAACTAAAAATGAAGCCGTTGAGCATCTCATGAAATGAAAAAAAAATACAAGGCCATTTTCTTTGACCTCGACCACACGTTGTGGGATTTTGAAACCAACTCTGCAGAAGCATTGCGCGAACTGCACCATGCTTATGGGTTACATCACAAAGGTGTAGGCATCGATGACTTTCTTCAAACATTTAAACGCATTAATTCGCAATTGTGGCATCAGTACGACACCGGGCAAATTCCGCAAGAAACAATTCGCAAACAGCGCTTTCATCGGATACTGCTGGAGCACAACATCGATGAATATGAATTGTCGCTGAAATTTTCGCAAGATTATGTCAGTCAATCGCCCAAAAAGCAAAATCTGATACCACATGCAAAAACGGTTTTGGAATACCTGCATCCCCAGTATCCGCTCCACATCATTACCAATGGCTTTAGCGAAATCCAAGCCATCAAAATGACGAGTTCGGGCATACTACATTTTTTTACCAGCATTGTTACGTCCGAAAAAGCCGGCTATAAAAAACCTGCAAAAGAAATTTTCGAATATGCGTTAACAGAAAACAGCCTAGCGGCTAGTGAAGTAATTATGGTTGGGGATAACCTTGTGACTGACATTGGCGGGGCCAACGCAGCTCGGTTGGATACTGTTTATTTTAACCCAATGGCAGTTCCTCATCACGAGGCAGTGACGCATGAAATAACAAGCATGATGCAATTGAAAAATCTGTTGTAAAAAAATGGAAGTGTCCATACTATGTCCTAGTAAAATTCGTTCAGCAATCATGAAGTTGGGCTTGGCTATGGTGATATTACTGGCGGTAGAAGCAAGGGCGCAAGAGAAGCCCGACTACCGCATACCGTTACTTGTTTCCCATCTTTCTGAACAAAATCGGATTTTACTTTACAGAAAGGGTGCACCCAAACACAGTCTATTTTCTAAAACTATTTGTTTTAAAAAGAAATGCAGGACGTTTATTGGATGGCGAACGCACCAGCATAGCCGTAGATTTAGCGGATGGGAAGATCAACGCATGCCCGAGCAAAAACGCAAAAAGAAACAACGTTTAATGCCTATTGATACGCTCTTTGCGCCAGCACCAATCGCAAAAGTAAACCCGACCTTCAAAAAAGAACCGAATCCAACACTAACCGCCAAAAAAACACAAGAAGTTTTTGTATTGGATGATGTATTATTCGAAATCAACAGCTATCGGCTTAACGAACGGCACACTTCCGGTTTAGACTCGTTGGTCGATCTATTAGTCGAAAACCCTGCCATTCAAATTCAGATCAATGGGCACACCGATAACAGCGGTAACGAGCGTTACAATGTAAAACTATCGCGCGATAGAGCAGAAGCGGTTGCCATTTACCTGATCGACCACACCATCAAAGAGTCGCGAATTACTTATGAAGGATACGGAAGTACCCGGCCAATAGCAAGCAACGAAACCGAAGGCGGGCGAAGAAAAAACAGGCGAGTCGAAATTATTATGACACGCTAGCGATACAACAAAGTTGAACGTTGCGCAGATAATCATTAGTATCAGGTACTTTTTTTCTGCATCTTGAGGTGACTAAAACCATCTATATGAAATACCGCTTATTAGCACTGTTATGTCTACTTTCCATTACGTTGTCTGCTCAATCTCAACAACAGAAAATCACCAGAATTGACTCCTTGCTAACCTACTTACATGAGCGGCAGCTTTTTAACGGAACGGTTTTGATTGGCGAGAAGGGAAAGGTAATTTATAAAAAGGCATTCGGCATAGCTTCAGCTCAAAACGGGCAACTAACCACCAACTCATCTTTCAATCTGGCTTCTGTTTCCAAGCAGTTTTACGCCCTGATGGTGATGATGCTAAAAGACCAAGGCAAGCTAAACTATGACGATCTCGTTCAAAAGCATCTCCCTATTTTTCCTTACCCTGCTATTACCATTCGGCACCTGATGAACCAAACCTCGGGGCTTCCCGAATATTTTGACATTGCTCTAAATTCGATGAGTTTATTGGATACCCTCACCAACCAATCAATGTTGGAGTTGCTGGCCTTCAAAAAAGTTCCCCTGTCTTTTCAACCAGGCGAGCGCTGGGAGTATTGCAATACCAATTATACAACACTTGCTTCGGTTATTGAGAAAGCGTCAGGCATCAGCCCTAACCAATTCTTTCAAAAATGTATAGCCGTTCCTCTGAAAATGAATGATAGTTACATTTATCACCTCAAAATGAAATCCTATCCTAAGTCGCGCGTGTTTGGGTTTCATGCCGAAGGCGACAAAAATGTTGTGGACGATTTGATTCGTATTGATGGAATTGTAGGCGATGGTAATGTTTACTCTTCCGTTGAAGACTTATACAAATGGGACCAGGCGCTTTACACAAAGAAGTTGGTCAAGCAATCTACATTCAAAGAAGCAATTACTCCCGGTAAACTTTTGAATGGCGAGGAAACCCAATACGGTTTTGGTTGGTTCATTGAAGAAAACGGAAGAATAGTTTCGCATACGGGTGGCTGGGCTGCTTTTCGCACCATCATCGTTCGGTACATTGATAAAAACCAGACGATCATTCTTCTCGACAACTCTGGTAACATGAATGCGCATCGACTAATTAAGAA
>JBJTHA010000070.1:0-3812 GCA_046094265.1 Cytophagales bacterium | reverse complement strand
GTGAACAACATCCCGGGTGTGATTGGTTTCTTAGGTGCCAACGGCTCTAACGCAACCAACAAAGAACCGGTCGCGCTGCGCCAGTCTGAAGTGAATCGCATTTGAGGCAAAGTGGACGAAATCGACCAGTTTGAAGTGAAGTTGGAGACGCCATTTATCAAGGGAGAATCAGTGAAAGTGATGGATGGTCCTTTCAGCGGATTTACTGGCACCATTGAGGAGATTTTTGAAGACAAGAAGAAACTGAACGTGATGGTGAAAATCTTCGGGCGTAACACGCCAGTTGAATTGAGCTACATGCAAGTTGAAAAAATAGACTAACAGAATTTAGATAATCGCAGTATGGCAAAGGAAGTAATTGGTTATTTGAAATTGCAAGTGAAAGGTGGCGCTGCCAACCCAGCACCCCCCATTGGTCCTGCTTTGGGTTCAAAGGGCTTGAACATCATGGATTTTTGCAAGCAGTTCAATGCTCGCTCGCAAGACAAACCCGGTCAGGTGCTTCCTGTATTGATCACGATTTACAACGATAAGTCGTTTGATTTCGTGATCAAAACACCGCCCGCTGCAGTGTTAATCATGGAGGCCATCAAATTGCAGAAAGGCTCGAAAGAACCGAACCGTTCGAAAGTTGGTTCAATTTCTTGGGATCAGATCAAGAAAATTGCAGAGTTGAAAATGCCTGACCTGAATGCATTCAAAATGGACTCAGCCATGAAAATGATTGCGGGAACAGCCCGCAGCATGGGTGTTACGGTAAGTGGAACAGCTCCTTGGGATAAATAATCCGATAAACGAATTACGGCTATGAGGGAATCAAAGAATAGAAAGGCAGTAGCTGCCAAATACAATGCCGACAAAGTGTACACTTTGGATGAGGCATCTAAATTGATCAAAGACATTACGTTTACCAAGTTCGATTCGTCCGTAGATGTGGACATTCGCTTGGGAATTGATCCAAAGAAATCTGACCAGATGGTGCGTGGCGTGGTTTCGTTACCGCATGGTTTGGGAAAATCAGTACGTGTGTTGGTGCTCTGCACGCCAGATAAAGCGCAAGAAGCAAAAGATGCTGGAGCAGAACATGTTGGCTTGGATGAATACATCCAAAAAATAGAAGCTGGTTGGACTGACATTGATGTGATTATCACCATGCCAACCGTAATGGCAAAAGTAGGGCGCTTGGGTAAAGTATTGGGTCCACGTGGATTGATGCCCAACCCCAAGTCAGGCACCGTAACCCTTGAAGTAGGTAAAGCAGTGAAAGAAGTGAAGGCGGGTAAAGTTGACTTCAAGATTGACAAACAAGGAATCATTCATGCTAGCATAGGAAAGGCTTCCTTCAGCGCAGATAAAATCAAAGAAAATGCAGCTGAACTTATCCAGGCAGTAGTTAAGTTGAAACCCTCTTCATCTAAAGGAACTTACCTCAGAAGTATCTCCCTTTCTTCTACGATGAGCCCGGGGATCAAAGTTGATTCTAATTCAATTTAAAGGTCTATTAATTTTTTAAGACGATGACCAAAGAAGAAAAAGGACAGATAATCGAAGAATTGTCAGAGAAGTTCTCTCAGCACAATCACTTCTACATTACCGATGCATCTGGCCTTACAGTGGCACAGATCAATGCATTTCGCAGATTGTGTTACAATGCTGGTATTGAATACCGTGTTTACAAAAACACACTCATCAAAAAGGCATTGGAAAAACAAACAGGTAACTACGAAGAATTGTACAAAGTTCTTCACGGATTTTCAGGAGTTATATTTTCAAAAGAGTCGGGTAATGCGCCAGCTAGGGTTATAAAGGAGTATCGTAAAAAAGTAGAAGGCCGCCCTAGTTTAAAAGGTGCTTCTATCGAGTCGACTATTTTTGTAGGAGAAGAACACTTGAATACCCTCGTTGAGTTGAAATCTAAAAATGAACTCATTGGGGAAGTTATTTCATTGCTGCAGTCACCTGCCAAGAATGTGCTTTCTGCTCTATTGAGCGGCAAGCAAACCGTAGCAGGTTTGGTGAAAGCGTTGGAAGAAAGAAAAAAATAATTATCGAACTAAAAATTTTAAACACTAATCAATCATGGCAGACGTAAAATCACTTGGCGATCAACTCGTAGAACTTACTGTAAAAGAAGTAAATGAACTGGCTTCTTATTTGAAAGAAACGTATGGTATTGAACCCGCAGCGGCCGCTGTAGCAGTAGCTGCTGGTCCTGCGGCAGGTGGTGGCGCTGCTGCTGCTGAAAAGACCAACTTTGACGTAGTATTGAAATCACCTGGAGCCAACAAACTTCAAATCGTGAAATTGGTGAAAGAATTGACTGGTCTTGGCTTAAAAGAAGCAAAAGATGTAGTTGACGGTGCACCCAAAACAATCAAAGAGGGTTTACCAAAAGACGAAGCCGAAAACTTGAAGAAGCAACTTACTGAGGCAGGTGCTGAAGTAGAGTTGAAATAATACTTGAAGACAAACCATACCGTCTGAAAGGTATTTCAGGCCCCAGTCCTACTAAAAAGTAGGGTTGGGGTTTGCCTATTTAATCACACCCATCATTTTGGGTGAGTCTCAAAACAGGGAATAATACATAAATCTTACAAACCTTGGCAAAGAAGACATCAAATAACCGAATTGATTTTTCATCAATCGACAAAGTATTAGAGTACCCAGACTTTCTGGACATTCAACTTCAGTCTTTCAAAGACTTTTTGCAGATTGAAACACCTGCCGAAAAGCGCCAAAATGAAGGGCTTTTCAAAGTGTTTGCAGAAAATTTTCCCATCTCTGACTCTCGCGAAAATTTTGTGCTAGAGTTTGTGGATTATACCATCGACCCGCCTAAGTATAGCGTGGATGAGTGCATTGACCGAGGCTTGACTTTTTCTGTGCCATTGAAGGCAAAGCTTCGCCTTACTTGTAACGATGAAGACAATGAAGATTTCGAAACCATTGAGCAGGAAGTTTTCTTAGGAAATATCCCGTACATGACCGAAAAAGGTTCCTTTGTCATCAACGGTGCAGAACGTGTAATTGTATCCCAATTGCATCGCTCGCCAGGTGTGTTTTTTGCCATGAGTAAACATACCAATGGCACCAAACTTTATTCGGCACGTATCATCCCTTTCAAAGGTTCTTGGATCGAATTTGCCACTGACGTGAACGCGGTGATGTATGCGTACATTGACCGTAAGAAAAAATTCCCTGTAACGACATTGTTGCGTGCCATCGGCTACGGATCGGACAAAGATATTTTGGATTTGTTTGGTTTGAGTGAAGAGGTGGAAGCCAATAAAAATAATTTGAAGAAAATTGTTGACCGCAAGTTGGCCGCCCGCGTGTTGAAGACATGGACGGAAGATTTTGTTGATGAAGATACTGGTGAAGTGGTTTCCATCGACCGCAATGAAGTGTTGTTAGAGCGCGACCACGTAATCACTGCCGAAGATGTGGACGTAATCCTCGATTCAGGTGTGAAGTCAATCATCTTACATCGCGTAGATGTAAACGTAGCTGACTACTACATCATTTTCAATACGTTGGCGAAAGACAATTCAAACTCTGAAAAGGAGGCAGTCGAACAAATCTATCGTCAATTAAGAAATACGGAGGCACCGGATGAACAAACTGCGCGTGATATAATCCAGAGTTTATTCTTTAGCGAGAAACGCTATGACTTAGGGGAAGTTGGCCGTTACAGAATCAATAAAAAACTTGGTCTTGACTTTAGCTTTGATCAACGTGTATTGACAACAGAGGATATCATCCTCATTGTAAAATATTTGATCGGTTTGATCAATTCAAAAGCTGTGGTGGAC
>JBJTHA010000069.1:0-4763 GCA_046094265.1 Cytophagales bacterium | reverse complement strand
ATGCAAGACGTAAAAAATGCTGCTCAGGCTATCCGTGCAGAAGTGCAAGACCTGAAGAATAAAGAAACCAAGTAACGCCAAGCCGCTACCGAATAAAAAAGGCTGACATCTACGTCAGCCTTTTTTTATGCTTTTTTCTTGAAGGTGTCCTTTATCGCTTCTACATCCACCGCTTTTACAACGGGTTTAAAGTTTTGGATCTTCAGCGCAGTTCTTCTGCGAGCCGCTTTGGCTTTGTCCTTGCGGTTTTTGCGTTTCAAACGGGTAACTGACATGAGTTTTTTTGTTAAAATGACTGCAAAAGTAAACATCCTCATGCAGATTGCAAGACAAAAAAGTTACTGGTTATTGGATTCTAGTTCGTCAAACGAAAAACAGGTGTAACCGTAAACTGGCAACTAGCAACCGAAAAGAGTAGATTTGTTGTTTTTAAATTTTTGTAATGGACAAACCCTCTTTGCCTAAAGGCACCCGCGATTTCGGTCCGGCACAAATGGCCAAGCGGTACTACATCTTAGACCGCATCAAAAAAGTATTTCAGAAATATGGCTTCCAGCCGTTAGAAACCCCCGCGATGGAAAACCTTTCAACACTTACCGGCAAGTATGGTGACGAAGGCGATCAATTACTTTTTAAAATACTAGACTCAGGAGACTATCTGTCCAAATTGAAATACAGTATTTTTGATGGTAAGGCAAAACGTGAAATAGTATCATTGTTGAGAACAATTTTTTTAGAATTATCAAGAAAAATATTCGAAACTCTCAATGACGAAAGCTGTAATAAAATTGAGCCCGTGAGCATGGTTATTGAAAAATATTACTTTGAGTCAATACGTAAAAATATAGACAGCATTCCGGCAGACGTTGGTGGTATAATTGTTCAATTATTCAGGGATGATAATTTATATCTGGCTGACAAAGTCATAAAGTTTCTTGTGAATGAGAGTATCACCAGAGAAAATAGAAAGGAGAAGATTGACCGGATATTTGAGCAAGATTCCGAATTCGTAAAGCATTTTTTAGAGGTAGAACTATTTGATAGAGTCAAAAGATCCTTTCTAGGCTTTATTGAAGAGGTCAGAACAAGAAGGCATTCGAACCCTTCGAATATTTTAACTCCAGACATATCCGAAAAAGGCCTTCGTTACGACCTTACCGTTCCTTTCGCCCGTTATGTGGTGATGAACCGCCATGAGATTACCTTTCCGTTTAAACGCTATCAAATTCAACCTGTATGGCGTGCCGACCGGCCGCAGAAAGGCCGCTACCGCGAATTTTACCAATGCGATGCGGATGTGGTGGGAACTGACTCGCTCCTCTGCGAAGCCGACATCGTAATGATGATAACAGAGATTTTTTCGCAACTCAACATTCAAGACTATACCATCAAAATCAACCACCGGGGCATTCTATCTGGCTTGGCCGAAATAGGCGGTGCAAAAGAAAACGAAGCTTCGCTTTTTGTAGCCATCGATAAATTGGACAAAATCGGTGAAGAAAAGGTAAAAGAAGAACTGCGCAGTCGCGGCTTCGAAGAAGAGAGCATTACTACACTGTTTCAACTACTGAATTTCAAGGGCAACACACAACAAAAAATCGAATTGCTGCAATCACGATTTTCTAATTCAGAAAGCGGCAAAAAAGGTCTGTCGGATTTTCAGCAAGTGTTGGAATTATTGCACAGCTATCACTACAGCCCACAACACCTGGAATTCGATGTTTCGCTGGCGCGAGGGTTGAGTTATTACACAGGTTGCATCTTCGAAGTGAAAATCAACAATGTGGCCATCGGCAGCGTAAGCGGTGGCGGCCGTTACGATAACCTTACGGGATCTTTTGGCTTGGAAGGCGTTTCCGGCATCGGTATTTCTTTTGGGGTAGACCGATTGTATGATGTGCTAGAAGAATTAAAACTTTTCCCCAGCGAGGCCATGATTTCCTCAACGGTGATGATCGCCCATTTCGACAATGAAACGATGCGTTACGGATTACAAGTAGCTGCCACGTTGCGCTCGCACGGCATTGCCACCGAACTGTACCCCGATGTTTCAAAAATCAAGAAACAAATGGAGTATGCCAATAAAAAGTTGATTCCGTATGTGATTGTGGTAGGTGCAGACGAAATGCGTGACAGCCAACTCACGTTTAAGCGTATGCATACGGGTGAGCAGCAAAAAATGAGATTAGAAGACATTATGTTCGAATTAAAAAAATAGGCTCTTGGAACCCACGCACTTCATTAGCGGCAAACCACTAACACTTGATGACCTCGACCATATTTTAAACGGGCACTCTAAAGTGGCTTTATCGGTAGAGGCGACCGATAAAATAAATCGATGCCGCACCTATTTGGACAACAAGATCAGTCAATCATCAGCACCAATTTATGGTATTAACACAGGCTTTGGTTCGCTCTACGCAAAAAACATAGCCAAACACCAGCTTGAACGTTTGCAGGAAAACCTAGTGCGCTCGCATGCGTGTGGTGTTGGTAGTGAAGTACCGAAGGAGATTGTGTTGTTAATGCTGTTCTTAAAAGCCCAATCACTTTCTTATGGGTATTCGGGCGTACAGTTGGTAACAGTGCAACGTTTGCTTGACATGTTTAACCAACGAGTGTTGCCGCGCATTTATGAAATGGGTTCGCTCGGTGCCTCGGGCGATTTGGCTCCCTTGGCGCACTTGTCGTTGCCGTTGATGGGGGAAGGGGAAGTGCACTACCTGGGTAAAATTTATAGCGGTGCAGAGGTGTTGGAGTTACTGAATTGGAAACGCATCCATTTAAAAGCAAAGGAGGGTTTGGCGTTGCTGAATGGTACACAGTTTATGAGTGCGTATGGCATTTGGTGCCTTCTCCACAGTAAACGAATTATTCAATTGGCTAATTTGATTGGCGCGCTGTCGCTGGATGCTTTCGATGGGCGAATAGAACCATTTGACGAACGCGTTCATTTGATACGGCCGCACAAAGGTCAGGCCAAGGTGGCTGCACAGATTAAAAAATTATTAACGGGGAGTGCCATCCTGGCACAAGAAAAGAAACACGTACAAGATCCGTATTCATTTCGTTGCATACCACAAGTGCACGGTGCCAGCTGGGATGTAATTGACTATGCAACCGGTGTGTTGTTAACAGAGGTGAATAGCGTTTCAGACAACCCAAATGTTTTCCCAGAAGATGATCAAATCATTTCGGCAGGAAATTTTCATGGGCAACCCTTGGCGTTGGTGTTAGATTTTTTAGCGATTGCCTTGGCCGAGTTGGGTAGTATTTCAGAAAGAAGAACATTCCAACTTATTTCTGGTTCGCGCGAGTTGCCCAATTATCTCATCGCCAACCCGGGGATCAATTCCGGCCTGATGATACCTCAATACACGGCCGCTTCCTTGGTGAGTCAAAACAAACAATTGTGCACACCGGCATCTGTTGATAGTATTGTAAGCAGTAATGGGCAGGAAGACCATGTGAGCATGGGCGCCAATGCCGCCACCAAACTTTACAAGGTGGTTCAGAATGTTTATAGCATATTGGCGATTGAACTAATCACAGCATCACAGGCATTGTTCTTTCGCGAGCCACTGAAAACTTCGCCCCCATTGCAGGGCTGGATAAATAATTTCAGGCAGGTTGTACCGTTGATACAAGAAGACCGTTTGTTACACAACGACATGGTGAACGCAGAGAAATTTTTGAAAGAAGTAAAATTGGAAACGTGAAAAAGGTCGTTTTTTTTGTTTTAGGATTCGCGGTAGCCATCATAGTAAAAGCACAACCAGCAAAAAGCAATGATGGGTACTTTCAGGTAAATCATGCCCGTGGCTGTGCTCCTCTAACTGTAACAATTACTAATTTCAATCTAAAGCCTCCTGCAGATTGCAATCCGACTGCCCTTTGTAACATTGACTTTTTAGGCAACAAAGTCTATGTCCTCAACCAAGATAACTTTATCTACCGTATTCCAGGCACCTATCGCTTGACGATTGTGTATAATTTCGGCCTTTCTGATTACGTGGATATCACAGTAGATCCTGATATCCAACCTGATTTTGATGTATACACTTGTTCGTCCAGCGGTGTATCCATCCGCATTACTGACGGAAATTACCAGCAGTATTTCGTGGATTTCGGAGACGGCAGCCCGATAGTAACGGTGCCGGCAAGTGCCAACCAAATTACACAACATAGTTACGCGAGCCCCGGTACCTTTGATATTCAGGTGCGTGGGCAAAAGACGAATGGCGCTCCCAATTGTACTCCCAAAAAAAAGGTATTTCAAGCGATTGCTAAATTGCCTCCTATACCATCGCTTACACAGTTAAGGGCGGTAAATGAATCTACCATAGATCTTAGCTTTTCATCCCAAACAAATATTTTGTATCGTTTAGAAATTGCTGTTAACTCCATTACTTTTCAACTTTACCAACCCACCGTGTACGGAGTTAATTCTTTTAGGGCTACTAACCTCCGTTTAAAAGATAACTTCTACTGCTTTCGCTTGGATTCGTACGATATGTGCACGGGCGGTCACATCTATTCCCCTGTAATCTGTAGCCAGAAGATTGGCCTCTCCGTACAAAACGGTTTAAATAAAGTTGATTGGAAGACATCAAACGAAGATGGTTCTACATCTTTTGATATTGTCCGAAACGGGGTGGCCTACAACCCAAACATGCCCATCATCTTCATCATATCGAACATGTTGCAGCGAGTTTAGGCGGTAAAGGTAACACAACGGCAAATACTTTTCGAAAAGTAGAAAC
>JBJTHA010000068.1:0-18846 GCA_046094265.1 Cytophagales bacterium | reverse complement strand
ATTGTGGCAGCGTGTAATGGCCACTGCTTTTGAATGGCATAACTATGGAAAATCGACTATAGGTGCTCGGTCAGATATTGAAAATGTGCCGATCGAGCGATTGCAAGCGTTCTATCGCAAACATTACCAACCAGACAATGCTGTATTGATGATTGCCGGCAAAATCGATGAAGCCAAAACGCTCGAAATGGTGAACGAGAAGTTTGGGCCTTTGGCAAAACCAGAGCGCCTATTGCAAACTACCTACACCAAAGACCCTACACAGGACGGTGAGCGAACCGTGACGGTGAAAAGAGTTGGTGATGTACAAATGGTGATGTTGGGATACCATATTTCCCCAGGCACCCATAGCGACTATCCAGCCATCGAGGTGATGAATCAAATTTTGTCAACAGAACCGGGAGGAAGGCTGTACAAGGCATTGGTAGACACCAAGAAAGCGAGCAGCATCGGCACTATTAACTTTCAATTGCAAGATCCGGGCATCTTCCTTGCGTTTGCCGAGGTACTCAAGGAAAAATCACTGGAGGAAGCTAAAAATGCTATGGTCAAGGTGTTTGACGAATTCAATCAAAACTTACCCACCAAAGAAGAATTAGAACGTGCGAAAACCGAACTACTGAAAAATATTGATCTGTCATTCAACTCATCTGAACGAATTGGATTAGAATTGAGTGAATATGTCGGCATGGGCGATTGGCGAATGTTGTTTATTACCCGCGATAAAATCAAAGCAGTAAGTTTGCTTGACATCAAGCGTGTAGCCGGAAAATACTTCAAGGCCGACAATCGCACCGTGGGCACTTTCATCCCCACCGAAAAGCCGGACCGTGCAGAAATACCCGATGCACCAAATGTGCAAGAGTTGGTGAAGGATTACAAAGGCACGCAGACGATTGCCGAAGGAGAGGCATTTGACCCCGCTCCTGCCAATATCGAATCGCGTACCACCAAAACAACACTTCCCAATGGATCGAAGGTTGCTTTCTTGAGCAAAAAGACGCGTGGTGAGTCAGTGCAAGCGCGCATGACCTTCCGCTTTGGAAATGAACAAACATTGGCCAATAAAGGCACTATTGGCGAATTGACAGCGAGCATGCTCAACAAAGGCACCGCCAAACGTACACGTCAACAGATCAAAGATGAATTTGATAAGTTGAAGGCGAACGTACAGATTTTTGGAAATGCACAACAAGCATCGGTAAACATTGAAACCACGCGCCCGAACTTAATTGAAGTATTGAAACTCGCGGCAGAAGTGGTAAAAGAAGCGAGCTTTCCTGCAGACGAATTTGAAAAGTTGAAGGAAGAAGAGATTGCAGGCATTGAATCGCAACGCAGCGAACCTACGGCCAAAGCGAGCATCCGCATGCAGCAGCATATGAATCCTTATCCAAAGAGTGATCCTCGCTATGTAGAAAGTTTTGACGAGAGCGTTGCAAGCATTAAGGCCACCAAGCTAGAAGAGTTGAAAAAATTCCACGCAGACTTCTATGGCGCCAACAATGCAACCATGTCGTTCGTGGGCGATTTCGATGAGCCCGCAGTGAAGGCATTGGTAACCGAGTTGTTTGGTAACTGGAAGAGTGCCACACCTTACCAGCGCTTGGTTTCAAAATACAATCCTGTTCCAGCAATTAATGAAAGTATTGAAACCCCTGACAAGGCGAATGCATTTTTTGTTGCTGGCTTGGGCATGGAAATGCGTGACGATAACCTTGATTACCCCGCATTGGTGTTAGGTAACTATATGCTGGGTGGTGGTTTCCTAAACTCGCGCCTGGCAACACGCATCCGCCAAAAAGAAGGCTTAAGTTATGGTGTGGGGTCGCAATTCTTTGCCGGTTCGCTAGACAATGTAGGAACCTTTAATGCGTTCGCCATTTATGCGCCAGAGAACGTAGCCAAGTTGGAGGCGGCCTTCAAAGATGAAATACAAAAAGTTATCACGGATGGCTTTACTGCCGAAGAAGTGGCTGCAGCGAAATCAGGATGGACGCAAGGCCAAAGCGTAACCCGCGCACAGGACAATTCTTTGGCCAGCACACTTAATAACTACCAGTTTATCAACCGCGATATGAAATGGGTTGAAAACTACGAAAAACAAGTAAATGCCTTGACGGTAGATCAAATCAATGCCGCCATGAAGAAGTACTTGAAGCCGGAAATGATGTCAATTATCAAGGCCGGTGACTTTGCGAAAGCAGCATCGAAAAAGTGAAATCATATCCCCAAAAAAGGCTGCCCTTAAAAAGAGCAGCCTTTTTTAACAGCATTTACATCATTTCAACTTTGTAATTTGACTGGCGCAACCGTGATCCTCCTCGTGCAATGATTCGTAGAATAAATTAACGACTTCAAATCCCGCCCTCGGTGTTAATTCAAGAATATAAACTTCCTGCGTAGTTACCCAATTTCAATCACAACATCATCCGTCAGTGGGTGACCCACGCAGGTGAGAACATAACCTTCGGCACGCTCGCTTTTCGACAGACCTTCTTCTTCGTCTAGCTTTACTTGACCAGAGAGTGCCTTTCCGCGGCAAGCGGTGCACAAGCCACTTTGACAAGAGTAAGGTAAATCAATGCCTTGATCGAGGGCAGTCTCCAAAATTGTTTTGTTGTGCGGAACAGCAATGGTATGCTCGTTTCCATCATAGCGAATAACCACATCGCGTGTTTTCTTTTCCCCGGTTGGCTGCTCATCTTTCTTTGGTTTGTCAAGCACACCTGCCACAAAACTTTCTTTGAAAACCTTTTCTTTTGGAATTTGATGCTCAGCCAACAATGCCTCTACATTCTTCATCATACCTTCCGGGCCGCACATCAAATAGGTAGTTTTGTCCAACCCCCAATTGGGTATGCGCTCGAACAATTTCACCAGCATTTCTTTGTTGAGCAAACCAGAGAGCCCCTGCCAATTCATTGGGGCATTGTCTAAAATATGGATCACGTGCAAACGTCCTTCATAAGTTGTTTGCAGTTGGTCAAACTGGCTCTTGAAAATGATACTATCGATGTCGCGATTACAATAGATAAGACAACAGATGCTATCCGGCTCTTGCGTTAACAAACTTTTAATGATGGACATCATGGGTGTAATACCCGAGCCACCCGCAAACATGACCAGATGCCGCTTATTTGCTTTTGAAAATTCGGTAGTGAACTGCCCCATGGGCTCCATCACCTTTAGATTGTCACCCACCTTTAGATTGTCGGGAAGCCAGTTCGACATCAAACCTTTGTCGACCCGCTTCACGCTTACAGCCAAATCCGCATCCACAAAGGGCGAGCTACAAAGCGAATAAGCCCTGCGCACCTCTTTGCCTTGCACCGGTACAATCAACGTTAAAAACTGACCCGACTTGTAACTGATCTTATTGGCGGGCTGCTCAAAAACAATCGAAATAGCATCCTTCGTTTCTTGGATGATGTTTTTCACTTTCAGCTCATGGTAATGTGAGCCAGTTTCTTCCTTTTTCTCCTCTTTTTTCTTAAACAAACCGAACGCCATATGTCAATTTTAGCTCTATAACAAACTAGGCCGCAAATGTACTTAAAATTAGGCGACAGAATTTACAGGGAATGTTGCAAAAGAATGCCGGGCAAACAACTGCGACTTTACAGATTCAACCAATAGGTAAACTTCAACACCAAGGCTTGATCATTGGCGCGCGCATCGGTAGGCAGGCGATTGTCCGAATGGTTATACACCAAGAAAATATCTGATGCCGGTTTGAAACGCCACTGAAGTCGTGCGTTGAAATTGTATGATTCAAAACGAGTATTGTACTGATATACCGCTGTAAGAAACAATTTTGTTGAAAGCGTAAGATCAAGGCGCGGGCGTATCAGCAAAAAATCAGCACTCCCGTAGGGCTGGCCCAAATGTAGTTCGTTGTAATTGATCGTCACCCCTAAGCTACCATAAGGTTGGTAGCGGTAGTTGAGCGTGCCTCCTGCAGTGAGCCGTGTACCGGAATAAAACTGCCCTCCACTTGCTTGGGCAGAAAAGTTGAACAGCTTGCGGGTATTTGAATTATAATTCAATTCAAATTCCGTCCACTCAAATTGCTTGCCCGTGACATACGGGATCCCTCCGCGCGGAAACAGCGGATTAAATTCTTCCGGGAGGAGTTGAAAAATGTGAGTGACAGAAGCCGCCAAAAAAGACGTATTCAAAAAATTGAAAACGTAATCTACAGAATACGTTCTATCGGTAAGTTTACCTCCAGGGATAAAAGTGTAGTTGACTTCAGCCCCCGGACCCATTACAGCAATGGGAGAGTTTTTTGGATAGAGCCTGCCCTCTACCCTGCCAAAGCCGCTTAAATAACCCGGATAAATCGCCAAAGCTGGAACAAAACCCGTCTCCGCATTGTAATTTTTTCCAACGGCATTATTGGCCACAAAGGCATTGAAGTGCCGCGTGTTGTAGCCAACAAACGCGCCAGTCGAAAAATTATTGTTGGTCGAAAAGTCATCCAGTGAATGATGATAGTAAATGTCGCCATTCCACCTGTTGCTCTTGGTGATCAGGTTAAAATCAAAGCCCACCACACGGTTGTACAAATTTAGCCGCTTGGTAGTGTCTGTTCCGTTAATCACATCGCGCACCAATCCGGGGGCGTATCTCTTGGTTCGATCATAGGTGCCAACTCCCAACGATTGCTTATCAACAATAAAGAAATCGATATTTGAGCGAGAAAATATTTGTTTTTGTACGATGGCCATCGAGTACATTTGGCTAGGCAAACCGATGGACGCTTTTTCTGCGGTTCTCATATTCAAAACACCAATGCGCCAATCTTTGCCAATTTTAACACTCACGCGCGCTCCATATTGAATGGGCACTTGTCTTGCCGAACCTGTTGAATCTAACACCAGACCAATCCTGCGCGAAAAGAAAGGACGCGTGTCAGGAAAACCAGGCGTTGAGAACAAATCACTGTTCTCTAGAAAGAACTGGCGTCTCTCCGGAAATTGAAATTCAAATCGCGTGAGGTTAATCACTTGTTGATCCACTTCAACATTCGAAAAATCGGGGTTCAACGTTAAGTCCAAATTCAGTGAAGGGCTAATCGCAACTTTTGCGTCAAACCCCACATTACCTGTGCTCGAAATAGGCCTGTTGTTCTCAATATCTTGTTGGCTGACGCTTGCCAAATAAGGAATCAGGGAAACATTAGCACCGGCATGGGGAGGCTGGTTTTCAAACACAAGCTTGCCAGAGTACGCAAAAGAAGCCGGGATGAACTGAATCGGTGTGGCTATCCAACTGCTTACTTGATTGTGCTTCAAATCTTGCCGCACAAAAGTCACATTCCATTCGGTTGCATTATGATTGTAGCGAAATGATTTCAGCGGAATGGCCAACTCGGCTATCCATTTATCAGCTGAGCGCTTCACTTCTGAATACCATTTGTTATCCCAGCTGCTGTTATAAGCATCATCGTCTTGTCCACCGCCCGACATGATCCCTTCCGATTGAACCCCAAAGGGAGTAACTTGAAAATAAAATCCGTTAGTGTAATCGTTATAGGAATCAAGGTAAATACCGATGTTATCATTTAATTCCCATTCAAAATCCCTGCGCAACGATTGCATGATGTTAGGCTTACTATCATCATAGCACACAAACGAGACGTAAAAGAAATGTTCGTCATAAGCAAGCCTAGCTTCTGATTGAAATGTAGGCGGCAGGGAGTCTACAGGAAAGTTCATGTAAAAATTCTTGGCTATAGCTGCTTTTTGCCAGGTAAACTCATTCAAAACACCATCCAACACCACTTTATCGCTTGCCCGCGCAATCATTAACGGGAGACCCGGCCTGTTTTTTTGTCCGTATGCCAACGATCCAAAAAACAACGCTATTACAAAAAGAACCGCTTGCCGCATAAAAAAAGACCGCAAATATACCGAAACTGGCTTCTAAACGGCAAAATGGGCGTAGTTGTTTGAACTTAAAAACCTGCACAACAACTTCTTTTTAATGACTTCATCGGGGCGGTAGAAAAAATCTATTTGCTGCTGAAACTTTTATCGTAATTTTACGATTATAAAATCACAATGGGACTTACTAAGACAGAAGAATTCACAAAAACACAAAACGACCTGGCAGCATTTGCGAAAGCGTTGGGTCACCCCGCACGCATTGCCATCGTTCAGTTTTTGATACGAACCAAGTCATGCATGTGTGGCGCCATTGTGGATGAACTTCCGTTGTCTCAATCAACCGTTTCGCAGCACCTTAAAGAATTGAAAAAGGTGGGATTGATAAAAGGAGACATTGAAGGTCCCTCAGTGTGTTATTGCATTGACGAAAAGGTATGGAAACGCGCACGCAAAGCAATTGCAGACTTGTTTGCGAGCCACCATGAGCCAAGTAACTGTTGTTGAGTATTTTTTAGATTTTATAATCGCAATTTTACGATAAATACGAAAGCCATGAAAGTAACTGAAAACGAACAATTGAAGCAATTGGTGATGGAGAAATACAGCCAGATTGCCGAGCAGAACAAATCGCAAAACAAATCGAGCTGCTGCGGGGCAACCTGCGGGTGCGATACCATTGATTACGCAGTAATGGCCGATGACTACTCTACACTGGGTGGCTACGTAAAAGATGCGGACCTTGGCTTAGGGTGTGGCTTGCCCACTGAGCATGCCCTCATCAAAGAAGGTGATACCGTAGTTGACTTAGGTTCCGGTGCAGGCAATGATGCCTTTGTAGCCCGCACAATTGTGGGCGAAAGCGGCAGGGTGATTGGCATTGACTTCACCGAAAAGATGATTGAGAAGGCGCGTAATAATGCCGCGAAGCTTAACTATAAAAATGTGCAGTTCCGACAAGGTGATATTGAAGATATGCCGCTGGCCGAAAACACAGCGGATGTAGTGGTGAGCAACTGTGTGCTAAACCTTGTGCCCAACAAACGCAAAGCATTTAGCGAAACGTTTAGGATACTAAAGAAAGGCGGGCATTTCAGCGTATCAGACATTGTGTTAGTGGGTGATTTACCCGAAGGATTACAAAAAAGTGCAGAGATGTATGCCGGCTGCGTATCAGGGGCGATTCAAAAAAGTGAGTACCTTAATATCATTGAGGAAGTTGGTTTTACCAATATCAAGATGCAAAAAGAAAAACGAATCAATCTGCCCGATGAAATTCTCAAGGGGTATTTAACCAATGAAGCAATTGAAGAATTTAGATCAGGCAAATCGGGCATCTTCAGCGTTACTGTATATGCTGAAAAAAGCACAGCATGTTGCGCGCCCGGCTGCTGCAACTAACCATCAAAACTGAACACTTACTTATGCATCTTACCAACCAGCGGCTTTTGCCAACACTACAACATACCAGTGATGAACTGACAAAGCAGTTTGATTTGATTGACACAGAAAGGAAAGAAACTTTGCTGCGGCTTGCTCACTATGTGCGTGAACGATTGGCTGCAGGCAAACACGTTTACCTGAACTTCATTTGTACCCATAACTCCCGCAGGAGCCATATCTCCCAACTTTGGGCACAGGGTGCCGCTCATGCTTATGGGATTGAGAATGTCCATTGCCTATCGGGTGGCACGGAAGTGACAGCTTTTAACCCACGGGCTGTAAAAGCCATGCAGCACGTTGGTTTTCAAATTCTCGTCAATCAGCCGGGCGACAATCCCGTTTACCAAGTTCGCTTTGCGGAGGATGCGCCAGCTGTCATCGCGTTCTCAAAAAAATACGATGACCCGTTTAACACAACCACCGAGTTTGCCGCGATCATGACGTGCTCGCATGCCGATGCAAATTGCCCCATGGTGCTCGGTGCAACCCAAAGAATGTCCGTCACTTACAACGACCCGAAAGAATATGATGGAACGGGTCAAGAGGAAGAGAAATACTTGGAGTGTGTGGCGCAAATTGGTCGTGAAATGATCTTTGCATTTTCAATGGTGAAGGTTTAATCCGCTTAAGCAGTAGACGTAGGGTCTGCAAAACTGTTACACCCGAATAACTTGTACCACAGCACTGTCGCAACTTTTTCAGTATCTTCGCATCCTAATATTTTCTTGTGAAAAGTACCGCTCTCACTGCGATCTCGCCCGTTGATGGCCGCTATTACGCTCAAACCGAATCGCTACGGCCTTATTTCTCAGAATTTGGATTGATACGCTATCGTGTGTTGGTAGAAGTAGAATATTTTATTGCACTTACCGAAATACCATTACCGCAATTAAAAGACTTTCCGAGTTTGCAGGTAGAGCCATTGCGCAATCTGTATAAAAACTTTGACGTAACAGAGGCCGAAAAAATAAAACAAATAGAAAAAACGACCAATCATGATGTGAAGGCCGTTGAGTATTTTTTGAAGCAGGAATTTGATTCATTAGGACTCTCTTCATACAAAGAGTTCATCCATTTTGGGCTCACTTCGCAAGACATCAACAACACCGCTACCCCACTTTTGCTAAAAGAATTTCTACTCAACGAATTGCTGCCATTACTAGAAAAATTTCTACACCTACTAACCCAACAAAGCAAACAGTGGAAAGATGTGGCCATGCTAGCGCGTACCCACGGGCAACCTGCCTCGCCCACGCGGCTTGGTAAAGAATTGGAAGTATTTTGTGCCCGCCTGAAAAACCAACTAGAACTTGTAAAAACTATTCCCTATGCTGCCAAGTTTGGTGGCGCAACGGGCAATTTCAATGCACACCACATTGCCTATCCTGCTGTTGATTGGAAAAATTTTGCAGATCATTTCGTAAATCAAAAATTAGGATTACTTCGCAGCCACCCCACTACACAAATTGAGCACTACGATCATTTGGCTGCTTTGTTTGATAACTTAAAACGAATCAACACCATATTGATTGATTACAGTAGGGATGTATGGCAATATGTGACCATGAACTATTTCAAGCAAAAAATAAAAGAAGGAGAAATAGGATCAAGTGCTATGCCACATAAGGTAAACCCGATTGATTTTGAAAACGCTGAAGGCAATCTGGGCATTGCCAATGCTATGTTTGAACACCTGTCGGCCAAGCTGCCCATCTCGCGTTTGCAACGCGACCTGACGGACTCCACCGTGTTGCGCAACATTGGCGTGCCAATAGCGCATACCGTAATTGCATTGAAATCATTGGAAAAAGGGATTGAGAAACTCGAATTGAACCGAGCAGCAATTGATGCTGATTTAGAAAGCAATTGGGCGGTGGTAGCAGAAGCCATCCAAACCATTCTGCGCAAAGAAGGTTACCCCAACCCATACGAAGCTTTGAAAACACTCACAAGAAAAAATGAAGCCATTACGCAGGCTAGTATTCACCAGTTTGTAGATTCGCTGGCCGTTACCGATGTGCTTAAATCAGAACTGAAAAAAATAACCCCATTCAACTACACCGGCATTAATTAGCATCAGGTGTATACAACAATTGCTTCGATGCAAAGTCACACAACGTTAGCCTTCGCAGGTTAAAGTAAGAAGTCCAAAACAATCGCAGCGCCTCAACATAACTTCTGCGTGCATTGTCTTTTTCGGTAAGGGCGATATTAAGGTTAGTGATATCAATCTTACCAATCAGGTAACGATTTTGCGCTACATTGTAACGCTCTCGTGCCACTTCATCTGATTTTTTGGTGATTTCTATTTGCAGGCGTAGTAAATCAAACTGCCGCACTTGCGTTATAATTTCTTGGTCAGCGTTTACTTCTTCTTGTGCAATGGTGTAGTCATTCAACTTCTTATTTGCCAAGGCGGTTTGCATCGTGGCTTTGTTTCTGCCCCAATTAAAAACCGGCACAATAAAACTCACATTAAACTGCTGCTGTTGCGAAGGTCTATTATAGAGATCGCTAAATATTTGTGACGAATTGTTTAAACCAAAGGAGGCTGAAAGAGACGCATCGTTCAATCGGCTGCCCTTTGCACGCGCCACATCTCGCTCGGCTTCAATGCGTCTCCGCTCAAAAGCGATGTAGGCCGCGCGGTTTCGTCTCGCATAGTTTAGTGCATCTTCCAGGGCTACTTCAAATGTGGGTATTTTCTCCGGGAGCGCTAATTCAAATGACTCATCATCTTTGAAACCCAGAAAGGTGCGCAACATCAAACTGTTGTTTTGAATGTTGATACGCGCTTGTGCTACATCTTGTTTTGACTTCAATAACTGCAATTCCACTTGCAAGAGTTTGTCTTGCGAAGTGGTGCCGATGTTATATCGGCCTTGCTCAATTTTAAAAATCGTATCATTATTAGCGAGGTTAAATGTGGCAATTTGTTCATCGATTTGCGACCTTATCACTTGAAAATACATGTCGGCAGCTGTCTGCGCAATAAACTCCATCTGCTCCACAAACTCACGCTTCGATTCTTCAAAACGTAAAGGCTCGGTTTTTCTATCCCATTTAAATGGATTAAAGGCATACAATGGCTGGTTCACGCTCACAAAAAATAAATTACTGTTCCAGGCAGACGAGTTTCGCGCGATGTCATTAAAAAAATTGAAGTTAGTGTTGGCCGAAATAGTACCGCCTGTCCAACGTAAAGGCTGTATTAGCCCAACATTGGTAAGCGAGTTCGTTTGATTGATGGGTTGGAATAGCCTCGTTCCGTCTGGTTGAACTACCTGGGTGAAGCCCTGACCATAACTGGGTGCATTACCCGAAACCGTTAGCTGCGGATTGAACCGTGCACGAAACGTTCGGTACTGCCAATAGCGAGTGAGTTTAGCTGTTTCCGTTCGTTTGAAAGCTGGCGACTGTTCCAAGGCTCTGCCGATGGCATCTTCCAAGCTCATTTTGTGTTGAGCAAAAGAAAATAATGGAGGGAGTATCAACAACGCAATTATTCGAATTTTATTCATACCGCAATGATGCTATAGGGTCTTGTTCGGCCGCTTTACGCGCTGGGGCAATTCCAAAAATCAACCCCACGGTGGCTGCCACACCAAACGACAATACAATGGAAGAAAAACTTATAACCGTGGGGATGTTTGCAAAAGAAGAAACCAAGTACGCAAACAAAATACCCAATAGCACTCCAATGATTCCCCCGCTGATGCTGATCATTACTGCCTCGAATAAAAATTGCTGTACTACATCACTTTTTCTTGCTCCAATGGCCAAGCGCAAGCCAATCTCTTTAATACGCTCCAGCACTGAGGCCAGCATGATGTTCATAATGCCGATGCCACCCACCAACAAAGAGATACCGGCAATCGCACCCAACACATAATTGAAGATGTCGTTGGTGCGCTGTTGCTGCTTTAACAACAGTTCGGGTATCTCAATTTCATAGTCCACCACATCATAATGCCTGCGCTGCAACATACGTGAAATTATTTCGGCTGTAGAGGTGAGTATTTTTGTTTCTTTCACTTGAATTACCAATCGATCGAGCTGGTGGTAATTTTTCTTTTCTTGCTCAGTATCATTGCCTTGATTATTGTTGTTGCCATTTGACATACCTTGGCTTCGCATAGCAGCCAAACGCAAAGCTTCCGTAGTAATCAAGTCTCGGTTGCGATAGCGGATAAGCACACTTTGCAGGGGAGTATATACGTCCATATTGAAATCGCGTATGCCCAACTTGCTAATACTTGTTTGCGAAACGATGCGCTCATTTAAAACGCCTACTACTGTAAGCCAATGCAACCCTACTTTTATGTTCTTACCGATGGGGTTTTCGGTAGGAAAAAATTTACTTTTTAGGCCAGCACCTATTATACATACGGGAGTACCCAACCGCAATTGATCTTCATTAAAAAAACTCCCCCTGGATAAGGCGAAATTATAAATCCGGAAGTAAGAGGGTTCAACCCCAACAAGTTTAGCTGACCTGCGCATGCCGTTGTGAATTACGTATGTATCCAAAATTACTTCAGGGCTAATTTGACTGAGCGAGGGCACAATGGATTTGATACCAGCAACGTCCCGAATGGTTAAGCCGGGCGAAAATTTCTTCTTCTCTTTCTTACCAACTTTCTCAGAAACTTTTTCTTCTTTTTGCTCAATGATCGGTTTGATGACAATGTTATTGACACCTACTAATTTAATTTGATTCAATATTTCCTGCTGCGCACCATTACCAATGGCCAGCATTGCAATTACGGCAGCTACCCCAAAAATAATTCCGAGGGCTGTAAGCAGTGAGCGCACACGATTGGCGATAACAGCATCGAATGCAATAAAAAAATTGGCTAGCAACCTAGGATCAAAAAAGTTCTTCACTTCACGTTGGCATCAGCCGTTTTTGGTTCATCTTTTTTTACCTCTTCAACTGGTTTGTTCTTTTTTTGGCGTTTGCCGTCTAGCTGTGGCAAAAGACTTACGTCATCTTTTTCTTTGTCTTTGGGCATGGATAGGTAAACCTGATCGTTCGCTTCAATGCCAGCCAATATGACCACCTCATTGGAATTATTTTCGCCCACCATCACTTCTTGCTTATTGATGCTAATTCCATCCTTCTTAAACACATATGTAACTGAATCGTGGTGTAGGTGGAGGCTCTCTAAAGGCACATAAACCACGTTGGGTAAAACTTGTGCCACTATTTTATTACTCGTAGTCATCGAAGGGCGCAATGTTGGATCTGATCCTTCTATTTCTACCAACACTTCAAATACTTTTGCATCAGTATTGGGGCGTTGCTCCCCCACGTTGGCTACTTTGGTAACTACTCCTTTTAGTTTTTTACTTGGATCGGAGTCCAAACCAATATCTACTTTTTGGCCAATTTTGATCTTGCGGATGTCTACTTCGTTGACAAATGTTTTTGATTGCATCTTGGTAAGGTCAGGCAAGGTAGCCACCGTGGGCTCCCACATACCAATGCGCGAACCTTCCTTTATTGGTTTTCCACCCCAACCTTTTGTATAAATCACCATGCCGTCTTCCGGAGCCATTACATTAAAAGATTCCAGAATTCTATTCATCCCATCAAATTCTTCTTGAACTTTCCTTAACTCGGCACCCACTTCGCGCATTTTCTCTACGTTCTGATTCTTCTTTATTTTATAATTTTCTAACGCCTGTTGGTAGGCGCGGTGTGCTTTTTCAAGATTTATTTCGGCTTGTTTCACCGTGGCCGGGGGTTCAAATTTGGATTGTTGCAGAATGATCTCTTTTTCTTCCTCTGCATATTTTAGGTTAACGAGTTCATCTCGCGATTGGCGCATGAGCAACGTAGTATCTAATTGGGTCTGCACAAACTTGGAGTGCGCTTTCTCTTGGTCTATCCGCTTTTGATTGTATTTTGTTTGAAACTCAGACCGATCAAGCGTGGCCACCCAATCGCCTTTTTTAACTATGGTTCCTTCGTCAACAATTTTTTGCAGAGTCACTTCCCAAATTTGAAATTGAATAACACCCGTAGGCCCCAATATCTTTACCGAATTCGTTGCCTCCAATTCGCCTGTTGTTTCAACGTCTATTCTAAAATCCCCCTTTTTAGCGGTCGCCAAAATTTCAGTTGCTTCACTTGACTGAAGGCCTCGAAACCAAAAAAAAGCAATGATTAGCGCTATTAGTAACCCAGTAGTAATGATGAGTGGCCGATTTAACTTCATAGGGATGGGTTTGGGTTCTATTACTCCAAGCAAGGAGTAAAGGATACAAATTTCAACGTAAAGTTTTCTGTTCTATTTTAGTGAGACGAGAAAAAGGAACAAAAAGTTCTATCGAACCTCTTCACCAATCTTGGTTTTCCAACGTTCGTGCATCCAAACCCATTGTTCGGGGTGTTGGCGCACAGCCATTTCAATGAAATCGTTAAATTTTTGCGTATTGGTCATTAGATCGGCTTCTTCATCTCCGGAATTGATCAAAGGTATTTCGGGGTAGATATGCATGTGCTGATCCAGCCGATCATCCAAGTGAATGTAGCAAGGAACCACTGCCGCTCCGGTTTTCATTGCCAAAATGGTTGCACCAATGGGAGTGGCTGCCGGCATACCAAAAAAGTTTACAATACGACTCTTAACCTTAGTGTCTTGATCAATCAAAATAGCCAAAGCGTTGCCGAGTTTAAGTTCTTTGATCAATTTGATATTATCTTTACCCCGCTCGATGTACGAGGCACCAAACGCATTACGATAATTTTGCAATAATGCATTGAGGCGTTCATCCTTCATGGGGGTACCCACCACGCTTAACTTCACTCCATGAAAGGCCATGTTGGTTGATTGCATATCAAATGCGCCCACATGGCAGGTGAGAAAGATTACTCCCTTGCCTTTTGCATGGGCAGCCTGGAAATGTTCGAAACCATGGGTGGTGAGAAATTTTTGAAGATCGTTGAGTGATTTTACTTTGAGGGAGCGCAAGATATCTCCGGCATTTTTGCCCAGCATCTCAAACATTTTTTTGGCAAGCACAGCAATTGCTGAAATTGACTTCTCTCCACCATACACCAAACCCAAGTGATAGATCGCCAGTTCGCGAGGTTTCTTGGAGAAGTGGTACGCCACCCGACCCAACATGCCACAAAAGCGCAGCCACATTTTACGCGGCAAAAGATTGGCAGAGAAAATCAGAAACCGCACAAAGTAATAAAGCAGCGTGTATTTTATTTCTTTTCGAAACGGTCTTTTTTCCATAACATTAACTCAATAACAAGAGCCAAAGTTACTGAATAATAGTAAGGCACACCGCACTTCATAAAAAGCCTCACCTCATTTGCCCTCTTACGGTATCAAATTACAACACAAAATTCTTTGACCTCAACGCAGATTATGCCCATCTTAACTCCGTTAAAGCGGAAATTGTTGAGAAGCCAAAAGAGTAACCAGCCTTTGCAGCGAATTCTTTGGCAACCGTTCTGTCGAACAGCTTCTTGCACAGTATCAAAATCAAATTTTACCTTCGCATAAAATTAAGATGTTAACAAAATGAAATGGCTGATTAGCATTTCGCTTTCGATAATAGTTGTGTTAGGTGGGGTTTACTGCTCAATTTATGAAGGTATTTATCTTCGCTACTATCAAGAAGAAACAGCCGATGTTGTATCGATTGTGTTGCTTAGCCTTCCGCTGGTTTGGTTTGTGATTACTGAATTAACGGACAAATACAACTATTCACTGCGTTCGGAGAAGTTTCATCATGCACTGCTCAATTCAGGTAAAAATTTTTTTGGCGGTTTGTTTATTGTTTTCCTGTTGTTTCGCGCTGTGTCTGGGCTAATCGTTATGACAAACACGGTCGTTCCCATTTGGCAATCTGACGTTGTCATTGAAGGAAAAGTAGTTTACATATTCAAGTCGGGATTCAGAAGAATCGACAATTTTGAAGTCCATGTTCAGGCTGAAAAGAGGGTATTGAAGTTTGATACCAATAAAGAAGAAGCAAACCGATTTCAAGTCGGTGATTCATTTCAACTTAAGATGAAAAAGGTTTTTTGGGGATTGATTTATCTCCTACAATGAATCCGTCAAACCTCTTCGCTTTCTACGGATCCCTGCGCAGGGGCATGGAAAATTATGAACCTTTGAAGGAGTATTTGCATTACCAATATCACACTTGGCTTCACGGATACCAACTCTATTCGCTCGGACCATATCCATTCGCCTATCGTACCGATTCACCGTCCGATAAAATTTTAGTGGAAGTTTTTGAGATCAACCATCAGCCGACTATCGATACAATCCACAAAATTGAAATGGACGCGGGTTACTTTTTGGATACTACCTTGATCGATGGCCAACCCGTGAATATTTATTTATATGTACACAAGGCCGACTATCCTTTTGTTTTTGGTGGCGACTGGGTAAAATTCTTCCGCCCTTAATTTATTTCTCGTTATATTGTTTTGATTTTTTTAGTGCTTTGAGGGCTGGATTGTTTTTCTCTACTTTTACACTGTAATTCTGCAACCGAGTGAGCGAAGTGAAAACAGATTTTCCAACCGTGTCTGCCAAAAAAGCAACATCTATTTTGGATGACTACCGATTAGGGTGGGAGAGCCGCGAAGCAAGTTTACTTGGGCGCAAAGAAGTTTTTATGGGCAAAGCCAAGTTTGGAATTTTTGGCGATGGCAAAGAGTTGGCACAGCTCGCTATGGCAAAAGTTTTTAAACCGGGAGATATCCGCTCAGGCTATTACCGCGATCAGACCTTTATGCTCGCCATAGGTGAAATGACACTTCACCATTACTTTGCACAACTATACGCACACACCGATGTAGCCGCAGACCCCGCCAGTGCTGGCCGCTTGATGAACGGTCATTTTGCTACACGCATGCTGAACGAAGCCGGTGAACTGAAAGCAATTTCGGAATTAAAAAATAGCAGTGCCGATATTTCTCCTACCGCCTCGCAAATGCCACGGCTGGTAGGTTTGGCGCAAGCATCCAAACTTTTTAGAAATAATCCTGAATTAAAATCGTTTACAAACCTCAGTAATAACGGAAACGAAATAGCTTTCGGTACCATTGGCAACGCTTCTACCTCCGAAGGGATGTTTTTTGAGGCGATCAATGCAGCGGGTGTCATGCAAGTTCCCATGTTGATTTCTGTTTGGGATGATGACTATGGAATCTCCGTTCCCAAAGAATACCAAACTACTAAAGGCAGTATTTCCAAAATCCTGGCCGGCTTTCAGCGTGATAATAAAGACAAAGGCTACGAAATATTTATTGTAAAAGGTTGGGATTATAAAGCATTATGCGAAACCTACCAAAAAGCTGAAAAAATTTGTAGAGTAGAGCATGTGCCGGTCTTAGTACATGTGGTAGAGATGACGCAGCCACAAGGCCATTCTACATCCGGCTCTCATGAACGTTACAAATCAAAAGAGCGATTGTCTTGGGAAAATGAATTTGATTGTTTGCGCCAGATGCGCCAGTGGATAATAAGTGAAGGAATTGCCAGCGAGGGAGAGCTGGCAGAAATAGAGAGAGAAGCTAAAACTACTGCTAAGCGGATCAAAGACGAATCGTGGAAAGCATTTAATAAGGATATCCAAACCGAACAAAAAGAATTGGTAACCCTGCTTGAGCGGTGCGAACTAGAGCACGGTGACGTGCGCAGCATTGTGGAAACGCTGAACAAAACGATCAACCCAGTGCATTACGATTCGATGAAAGCGGCCAAGGCCGCGCAGCGTGCATTGCTGGGAAAAAAATCCGGAATAAAAGACGACCTAAGAACGTGGATTCATCGAGTTTCCCAACGAAACGAAGACCGCTTCAACTCACACCTTTTTAGCCAATCGGCCCAGTCGGCTTTTCTGGTAAAGGGAATTGCACCACACTACTCTGACAATTCGTTGTTGGTAGATGGCCGCGAAGTATTACGCGCCTGTTTTACCGAAGCGTTTAAACGCGATCCACTGCTTTTGGCTTTTGGTGAAGATGTGGGTAAAATTGGTGATGTGAATCAAGGTTTCGCTGGTCTGCAAGAGAAATTTGGTGAGGTACGCATTGCGGACACGGGTATCCGTGAATGCACCATTGTTGGTCAAGGGATTGGGTTGGCTTTGCGCGGCTTCCGCCCTATAGCAGAAATACAATATTTGGATTACTTGCTGTACGCCATTCAGATTATGAGCGATGACTTGGCGTGTTTACAATACCGCACCAAAGGAGGGCAAAAAGCACCGTTGATCGTGCGCACGCGTGGCCATCGGTTGGAGGGTGTGTGGCATGCGGGTTCACCGATGGGCATGATTTTAAGCAGCCTCCGCGGCATGTTGGTGTTGGTTCCACGTAACATGGTGCAAGCAGCAGGTTTTTACAATACGCTCTTCAAGTCGGATGACCCAGCCTTGGTAGTGGAATGTTTAAACGGCTATCGGCTGAAAGAGAAGTTGCCGGATAATGTAGGCCAGTTTTGCGTGCCGATTGGCCAACCTGAGATATTGAAAGAGGGCAGCGATGTAACCATTGTCACGTACGGATCCATGTGCCGTGTGGTGATGGAGGCAGCTATGCAGCTAGAATCAAAAGGTGTATCGTGTGAAGTGATTGATGTACAGTCATTACTCCCATTTGATATTCATCAAACTATTGTTGAATCAGTGAAAAAGACCAACCGTGTGGTGTTTGCTGACGAAGACGTGCCTGGTGGGGCTACCGCATTTATGCTACAGCAAGTGCTAGAAGTTCAGAAAGGCTATCAATACCTGGATTCGGCTCCGCTCACCATCACCGCAAAAGAACATCGACCCGCTTATGGTTCTGATGGTGATTACTTTTCAAAGCCTAATCCAGAGGAAATTTTTGAGCGTGTGTACGAGTTGGTGAGTGAAGCTGAACCGCAACGATTTCCGGGCCTCCATTAAATGCGCCTGATTGCTGCGAGTGTGGTAGGCTCTGTTTCGATGATGTTGCTGCGGTTGTATGCACGATCACTTATTTGAACACGCAGTTTAAATCGCTTAGAGCCAATTATGAGTTCTGTCAATAAGCTTTTCATCCTGTAGTTTAGAGTCCCGTCTAAAGGTGCTTTTTTACCCGGATCACTGGACAGCACTGGAAATCTACCGCTGAAGTTACCATCCGCGCATGTAGGGAATGGGAATCCTGAATCAGGATCAAACACTTTAAAGTTTCCTGTGCCGTCATCAATTAGAAGATTCACGAATATGTTGTAATAACTTTCATTTAAAACCGTAAACACCGTATCCTTTATGGCATCACGATCATTTCCATTACCACCCACCCTTCTTTGATTCCAATTTTTGCAGTTCAATCCCGGAAAACTCGAACCGGTTGGTAAGTTAAGCTTCGAAACTTTTGGTACGCTAAAATTTGGATTTTTTAGAACATACCCATAATTCACCAAAAGGAACCGTGAGAGATTTCGATACTCAACATTTGAGACGTATGGGAATAACTTACTTGAGACAGTGGAGAAGTCTT
>JBJTHA010000067.1:0-4687 GCA_046094265.1 Cytophagales bacterium | reverse complement strand
ACCATAAGCCATCTCAAAAACATTTGTCTCATGTCAACCTGAACTTGTCGAAGGCGATTTCTTGAGCCTGTCGAAACCGTTTTTTTTCAGAAATCGCCTTCGACAAGTTCAGGTTGACATGAGACAAATGTTTTTGAGATGGCTTATGGTTATTAGCTGTTCGCAGTTGGATGCTGATTTGAACTGGCTTAGTCAAAATTGATTGCATCAACCAGCAAAAAAATAACAACTAATTTAAAAGACATGCAACCTTTGCCAGCGAACACTGTCTTTGGCACAAGGAATTAATATTTTGGATTCACCGGTAGTCAACGTACATCAACAGTTGATTGAGCGATGCCTTGCGGGCGATCGTCAGTCTTACTATGAATTGTACAAATTATACAGCCGCTCAATGTACAATGTTGGCTATCGCATCGTTAAAAACGAGGATGAAGCCCATGATGTGCTGCAAGAAGCTTTTATCAGTGCGTTTAGCAATTTGGAAACCTATCGGCAGGAGTCATCGTTTGGCGCGTGGCTCAAGCGCATTGTGGTAAACAAGGCCATTAACTACTTGCACAAACGCAGAACGGATAGCTTGCCGGACGATGAGCATTGGGATGTGAAAGAGGAGTCGGAACCCGATCCGTTTGAAGGGTTTCCGTTTTCTGTAGAGAAGGTGAAGGCGGCCATTGCCGCGCTTCCCGATGGTTATCGCTCGGTACTTTCGTTGTATCTTTTGGAAGGCTATGATCACAGCGAGATTGCCGAAATATTAGGCATTACTGAGTCTACCTCAAAATCGCAGTTTAACCGATCAAAAAAGAAATTGAAAGAGCTATTGGAAACAGAATTCAAATGAACCAAAAACCAAGGTTATGAGTAATTCATTAAAAGATTTTGTGAACGCCAACCGTGAGCGGTTTGATGACAAAACACCGCGTGCAAGCGCATGGGGCAAAATTGAGACGGCCCTCAATCAGGGCAAAACCAGCTGGTGGAATTCTGTTACCATGTGGCGTGCGGCTGGTATCATTTTGTTTGGTGTTTCTGGTTACTTGCTGGGCACGCACCAGTCAAAGCCCACATTGGCAACGAGGCAGCTGTCATCTGAGTTTAAAGACCTCGATGCATTTTACAACGACCAGATAATTGAGAAGGCAGAGATGGTATCGCAATTTCAGCGCGAAAGGGGAGAGGGCGATGACGAGGTGACGCAAAATTTGCAGAAGCTGGAGGCCATGTACCAGGTGTTGAAAGAACAAATGAAAAAGCGCCCTACGCAAGATGTGAAAGATGCTTTGGTGCTCAATCTATTGGTGCGCATCGATCTGCTGAACCAACAGTTGAAGAAGTTAGATACTACCGAACCAGAAAAGGAGCAACCTTCTGAAAACGTGTAGTTGTCAGAAGGTTATTCAAAACAACTCAGGGCTTACCTCAAACTGATCTTTGTTGGAGTCCAACAGTTTGCCGTCTTCGCACTTCAGCACGCGGGTAGGAAATTTTTTAATTAGCCCGTAGCTGTGGGTGGCCATTAAAATAGCGGTTCCGCTTTTGTTGATTTGTTGAAATACTTTCATGATGCCCTGCGCTACCTCCGGGTCTAGGTTTCCGGTGGGTTCGTCCGCAATCAAAATCACAGGCTCGTTCAACAGCGCACGCGCAATCACAACCCGTTGCTGTTCGCCACCCGAAAGCTGGTGCGGCATTTTCTTTTCTACTGCTCCTAAACCAACTTGCATCAGTACCTCGGCCAGTCGGTTTTTCATTTTAACGTTGTCTTTCCAGCCGGTAGCTTTCATCACAAACAATAGGTTTTCACCTACGGTGCGGTCGGGCAGCAACTGAAAGTCTTGAAAGATGATGCCGATTTTTCTGCGTAGCAAGGGCACCTGTTGCGCCTTGATTTCGCGAATAGAGAAACCAGCCACACTCATTTCACCTTGCCGCAGGGGCAAGTCGGCATACAACGTTTTTAATAAAGAAGATTTACCCGAGCCCGTGCGGCCAATGATAAAAAGAAATTCACCTTTGTCGATTTCAAAGTTGATGTCGCGCAGTACTGTATTTTGTTCTTGAAAAATACTGGCGTCTTTAACGCGGACAACGGGATCTGACGAAAACATTAATTAGGAATTTGCCTTTTTATGGTCGGCCAAAAATTTCTCCAAGCCGCTGTCTGTCAGCGGATGTTTTAGCAAGCTCATGATCACGTTGAGTGGACAAGTGGCCACATCCGCGCCAATCTCAGCACACTTGATTAAATGGATCGTATGGCGAATGCTGGCGGCCAATATCTCGGTTCCAAAACCGTAGTTACTGTAAATCAATCTAATCTGAGCAATTAATTCTAACCCATCTTGCGAAATGTCATCTAACCGCCCGATAAATGGAGATACATAACTCGCGCCAGCCTTAGCGGCCAGTAACGCTTGTCCGGAAGAAAACACTAACGTGCAATTGGTGCGTATCCCTTCGATGGTAAATTTTTTAATCGCTTTTACTCCATCTTTAATCATTGGCACTTTCACCACAATTTTGTCATCGATCTTAGCCAACTCGCGCCCTTCTTTTATCATGCCATCAAAATCTGTAGCAATTACCTCAGCACTTACGTTGTTATCAACAATGTTGCAAATTGCCTTGTAGTGTGCTTTCACTTTTTCTGCCCCGGCTATACCTTCTTTGGCCATCAGCGAGGGATTGGTGGTGACACCATCTAAAACGCCCAAATCATAGGCTTCTTTAATCTCGTTCAGGTTGGCCGTGTCAATAAAAAATTTCATAGAAGTAAGGGGCTTTTTGTTATGCTTTCGTTTCGGTATTTTCGGTAGCTTCAAAAACTTCTGAGGCTTGTTGCTTCAAGATGCTGTACCATCGGATCAATTTCTTAATGTCTGACGGGTAAACGCGTTCCTCGTCAAATTCCGGCAAAAATGATTTCATGAATTTACGAAGTTCTTTTGTTTCCGCCTCGCTGCCTATTCCAAGGTCGTTGCCGAATATGGTATTCATTTTTTTCAACACATCGTCCAGCGGAATGGCGCCCTCTTTGGTGGTGGTGTAAATTGAAATTTCGCTGAGCACCGACATACGTTGTGTAACACCAACGACCAATTTTGTTTTGGTCGCGTCCATCGATTCTAAAATCACCCCTGATTTACCCGGTTTCCAGATCTTGAATAACCCACCTTTGCCACTTACCGAGGCAATGTCTGATAACTTCATAAAAATTAAATGTAAGTTTAGCACAAAGCTAATGAATTTGGTCGCTTTGCATGGCTTGTGCCATAAAATCCAGCAGATCACCGCGTCCCCACTTTTTTTCAGCAGAAGTAACAAATAATGGCGGCACGGTTTCCCAGGTTTGCAGCAATGCGCGCTCAAAACCCTCACGCGACTTATCCAGTTCAGCAGGTTTGATTTTGTCTGCTTTGGTAAGCACCAAAGCCAGTGGTAGCCCTTTACTACCCACCCAGTGAATGAAATCCGCATCGTTCTTCTGAAGGGGCAGACGGATATCCAACAGTACAAAAGTGCACATCAGGTTTTCGCGGTGTTGCAGGTAATTCTCAATCATCCGCCCAAACTGCCAGCGTGACTCACGACTTACTTTTGCGAATCCATACCCAGGAAGGTCAACGAGATACCATTGTTGGTTGATAATGAAATGATTAATTGCCTGCGTTTTACCGGGTGTACCCGATACTTTTGCCAAGTTTTTCCGTTGAACCAAGGTATTAATAAGCGATGATTTGCCCACATTACTTCGGCCAATAAATGCAAATTCTGGCAGCTTGGGTGGAGGACATTCAGTGTACTTTTCGCTGCTTACCCTAAATTCGGCCGATTTAATGACCATTTAAAAAGATTAAAGTATTGATTGAACCGCAAGTTACTAAGATTGTCATAATGGGATTAGTTATGGTTAAAAATTACTGCTTTCAATTTCCAAGTATTTTACTAAATTGCACACTCCCTAACCTATTTTTTTCAAAGTGAAATCATTTTTTTATATGCATCGGTTGCCACTTAAGATTCTTATGACCTTTGTGTTTTTGTCGGTCACTATTGGTAGTGTAGTGGCGCAAGAGGGACGAGATCGGGAACAAGCAAAGCTCTTTTTGGAACAGGCCGAACTAATTTTAGCTGATACGCGTGCGGAAGATGATGCGCGCGATCTGTTAGTGCGCGCAGCGGACTTTGATACAACATTTGTGAAGGCGAATTTTGATGCTGGCCAAATGCACCTCAAGACCATCGGCAAAGATCGTGCGGTGAAGTACTTTATGAGGATTTACAGGCAAGACCCTAGCTATCGGTTTGATTTAGAATATTGGATTGCCACAAGCTATCAATTTGGCTTAGAGTTTGACAAAGCAATTGACTTTTATGGGCGCTACCTTGATAAGTTAGTGAAAAAACCAAACTACCAAGGGCGAGACAAAGTAGACATTAAGGAAGTGGACAGGCGCCTCTTGGAATGCAAAAATGGAAAGGAATTTCTCGCTAATCCTCAGCCGTTTGCAATTGTAAACATTGGCCGAGAGATCAATTCCGAGTTTGAAGATTACGCTCCTGTGCTTAACGCAGAAGAAAATGAAATAATTTTTACCACCCGTAGACGCGATGGCAATACCAACGAAAACGTAGCGGATGACAACAAACCCTACGAGGATATCTTCGCTACTGTAAAAAAAGG
>JBJTHA010000066.1:0-3195 GCA_046094265.1 Cytophagales bacterium | reverse complement strand
ATACTTTCAATCCTTGCCTACGTAAAAGCCTACAAGCCAGAGGAGCCGGCTGCTGCTCCGGCTGCTGGTGCACCTGCGGCTGGTGGTGCTGGTATCTCGAATGATTATCTGAACGTGATCATTGCCGGAATGATTTTGATTCTGGTGTTGATGGTGGTGATCTTGGGGTTGATTGTATCAGCGCTGAAGCGCTTCTTAAACCAAAAAGACTTGAACGAAGACGATGCCGAGGTGGTGAACTCACCTTATTCTGTTTCGTCAATTACCCGCAGTTCTGGTTTTATTTTCTTGGTGGTTTTTGTGGTGGCATCCATTGGGTTTAAGCAGGTGATTGACGGCTTGTATTCAATTGGCGTTCAGCAAGATTACGCTCCCAAACAGCCTATTGCGTTCTCTCACAAGTTGCATGCAGGCGCATACGAAATCAACTGTAAGTATTGCCACACAGGGGTGCTCAAAGGCAAGCAAGCGAACATCCCTTCTCCCAACATCTGTATGAACTGTCACACGCAGATTAAGCAAGAGTCGCCTGAGATCCAAAAGATTTATTCAGCCATTGGCTATGACCCCAAAACAGCATCTTACACCGGCAAGCAAAAGCCGATTGAGTGGGTTCGCATCCACAACTTGCCTGATTTGGCGTATTTCAACCACGCTCAACACGTAAACGTGGGCGGAATCGAGTGCCAAACTTGCCACGGCCCTGTGCAAGAAATGGAAGTGGTCCGTCAATATTCATTATTAACAATGGGTTGGTGTATCGATTGCCACCGTAAGACGGACGTAAACAACAAAGGCAATGATTATTATAATAAGTTAACCGAACTGCACAAAGCCAGCAAAGGCAAGATGAAAGTAGAGGACATTGGCGGTTTGGAATGTGCCAAGTGCCACTACTAGAATTTACGATTTAAGGATTCAAGATTTTTAAGATTTTAGACCTAGTCTATGAGCAGCAAAAAGAAGATATACTGGAAAGGTTTGCCTGAGTTGAAAAACGATGCGGCTTTTGTAAAAAATGCCGATAAAGAGTTTGTTGATTTGGGTGTTCAAGAAGATCCTGGCCACTCGCGCAGGGACTTTTTGAAAATGATGGGCTTTAGCGTGGCGGCAGCTTCATTGGCTGCATGCGAAGCGCCGGTTCGTAAGGCCATTCCTTACATTGTTAAGCCTGTAGATGTTGATCCTGGAATTCCCAATTATTATGCGTCAACCTATGTAAATGGTGGTGACTACTGCAGCGTGGTAGTAAAGGTGCGCGATGGCCGTCCGATCAAATTGGAAGGCAATGCGCTTTCGAGTGTGACGAAAGGCGGCACCAGCGCACAAGTGGAAGCTTCTGTTCTTTCTTTATATGATAATTTCCGCTTGCGCGGACCCAAAATCGCTGACAAGGCGAGCGATTGGGAAACTGTAGACAAAGAAATTACCGCTAAGTTGAGTGAAATCGCTGGCAAAGGCGGTCAAATACGTATCGTCAGCAATACACTATTGAGCCCAAGCAGCAAGGCAGCTATCGAAGTTTTCAAAGCAAAATATCCTACCACTACGCATATTCAGTATGACCCCGTGTCTTACTATGGTATGTGGAAGGCAAACGAGGAATCTTTTGGCAAGGGATTAATCCCGAGCTACGATTTCAGCAAAGCGAAGTTGATTGTGAGTGTTGGTGCTGATTTCTTGGGAACGTGGCTATCTCCAATTGAGTTTACCAAAGGTTATGCAGTAAACCGCGAGGTGAGTGAAGATAAGCGTGAAATGTCTCGCCACTATCAATTTGAAAGCAATCTTACCCTTACAGGTGCAAATGCTGACTATCGTGGTCAGATGAAACCTTCGCAAGAGGGAGCAGTGTTGGCACAGATCTACAATATCGTAACGGGTGGTGCTGCTACCGATAGCGGTGTAAAGTGGGTTGAAAAAGCAGCGAAGGAATTAGTCGAAAACAAAGGCGCATCGTTAGTGGTGTGCTCATCAAACGATAAGGAAACCCAAGTGTTGGTGAATGAAATCAACAACGCGTTGGGTAACTACGGAACCACCATTTTACCTGGCTTGCCAGTGAATTTCCGCCAAGGAAATGACGAGGCGATGGCAGCATTTGTAGAAGAGGTAAAGGCGGGCAAAGTAGATGGTGTGATTTTTTACAATTGTAACCCGGTGTACGATCACCCCATGGGTACTGACTTGGAGAAGTCAATGAAGAGCCTGACGCTCTCGGTTTCTACCTCGTATACGCCAGACGAAACAGCCTCTGCTTCAGTTTACATGGCTCCCGACCATCATTATTTGGAGTCGTGGAATGATTTTGAGCCTAAACCCGGACACTACAGTTTATCACAACCTGCCATTACTCCTCTCTTCAAGTCGCGCCAAGCGCAAGAAAGTTTTATGGTGTGGGCAAGCGAGCAAAATGTTGATTATTTCACTTTTGTAAGTGACAACTGGAAGAAGTGGTTCTTCGATAATCAAAATGCTGAGACGAGTTTCCAAACCTTCTGGGATAAGTGCTTATATAACGGAGTGTATGAGTTTACTGCCGATAGCGCGACCTTGAATTTTACTTCGCATGCGACTGAGGCATTGTCAGTAGTTACCGCTGCTGCGAAGCCTTCTGTCCAGTTTGAAGTTGTGATTTATGAAAGTTATGGTGTCGGAACCGGCTCAATGGCGAACAATCCTTTGCTGCAGGAGCTTCCGGATCCAATTACCAAAGCGACTTGGGATCATTATGTAACTGTATCGCAAATGGATGCCAAGGAATTAGGCATTGAGAACGATGCGGAAGGTAACACGCAACTGCTGAGCTTGACCATCAATGGCAAGCAAGTAGAATTGCCAGCGCTGATTCAGCCAGGTCAGGCCAAAGGCACTTTGGGTATTGCATTGGGCTACGGACGCACCAAGGTTGGGGCGGTAGCCGAAAACTTAGGTCAAAATTTGTATCCTGCTTTGAAGTTGGCCAAGGGCTCGCTTAGCTATATAGCAACTGTTGCCAAGCCCGCAGTGAAGGATTCATTCCAATTGGCGCAAACACAAATTCATCAGACCTACATGGGTCGAGAGAATGTGATTCAAGAGTCGGTGTTGGCTGAATTCAAAAAAGATCCTTCAGCAGGCAGATGGAATCCGCACATCAGCAATTGGGATAAGAAAGAAGAGGCAAAGGATGTTTCGTTGTGGAAAGGTCATACT
>JBJTHA010000065.1:0-11165 GCA_046094265.1 Cytophagales bacterium | reverse complement strand
GATTTGCCGTGTTGATGGCTGTTTCTGCAATTGACTTAGGCAGGGCAGCGATTGAATCAACTTTCGCTTTTTCGCGTGCTACTGAGTCTGCTCTGCGAGTTGAATCTTGTTTTGCTTTTTCCTTTGCCGCCTTGCCGCCATCGCCACAACTGGTAACGATTACCGCAAATGCTGCAAAAATTCCGACTAAAAGAAGTGATTTTTGGGTTTTCATAGTTTGTTTTGTTTTTCCGACCGATTGTTTAGTTTTTTCAGATTGCAAAAATAACAGTAAGTACCCCAAATTGTTTAATTGTATTGTAAAAAAAACGTTAACCTTTGGTTTACGTTTTCAAAACGAAAATGAGACTTTGTTAAACACTTGTTGGCGAAGGCCCATTACTCTCATTTCGATGGTTGGCTCGCTGCCCTTCCAGTCTATTTGAATGATACCAAAGTTTTTTTGGATTACCAGTTCGCCTATTCTGAACTCGTTATCCTCTTTCCACGGCTCTGCCCACGTATGGGTAAGGCCGCTAGAGGTAAACTCATAAAGTGCTTTGCCATTAGCCATTTGAGTTTTTGAAAACTCTGCGATATGGCGGTCTCCACTAATTAAAATGATACTGTTCCCGCTTTCACTTAACAACGACAACAACCTTTCCTTTGCTTTCGGCAGGTTTGCCCATTTTTCAAACCAGTGTTCCCGGGGCAGTACTTGTATACTCGAATTGACAATCACCACTTTTGCGGAAGTATTTTTCAATTCTTGCTTTAGCCACGCCCACTGTTGCTCGCCCAACATGTCTCCACTTAAATTGGGCATCATGCGATACATTTTTTTGCCGCTAAGTGTGTCTACATAGTTTTCGCGCAAAACGGTATCTCGAAACGTGCGTGTGTCCAAGTTGATGATTTTGATTTTCTGCTTTCCGCGGCCATACTCAACGGAATTATAAATCCCTTCATGATGCCGTACAGGATTGTTTTTGTCGAATCCTAAGAAATCCATGGCCAGCTGCTGACTTTGTTTTTTTAATCCATAGTTCTTACCACCATCGTTCACACCGTAGTCATGGTCGTCCCACGTGCCCGTCACTTGGCAGGTGGCAATCAGCCGTTGGTAGTCAGCATTTGATTTTTGTTTTTGATAAAGTGCTGGCCGCCCCGCAGGATTCTTGAAATCTGAATAAATATTATCGCCACCCCATACCCAAACGTCTGGGTGTTGCGCGATGATTTCATTCCACATTTCTTGTGGTTTGTCTTGGTCGTTGCACGAACCGAACGCGATAGTAAACCGATTGGTTTGCGAAAACACCGGACCTGCTAACAAGTGAATGACAATTGATACGAACAATTTTTGAATCATGGAGCAAATGTAACCGATTCGTTGATTCAAAAACGCCACTTAAAAAAATCCTGTTGTTCTAGGTTGCACAGATGCTTATTTTCGTCCCAGTCGTAAACAAAATTCAAGTCATGGAGAAACTCATTTGTGTAGGGTTGCTGTCGCTAATGATGTGGCCCGCGTTCGCCCAAGAACCCGATTCTGCGTATGTGAAAGAGAACTACGAAAAAATGGAGGTTCAAATCTACATGCGCGATGGAATTAAGTTGTTTACAACAATCTATTCGCCAAAAGACAAATCCAAAACTTACCCCATATTGATGCAACGCACTTGCTACAGTGTAGAGCCGTATGGGCCCACCAAAATGGAAAAGAGCCTTGGGCCTTCACCGTATCTGATGAAGGATGGTTACATTTTTGTTTACCAAGACGTGCGTGGGCGATGGATGAGTGAAGGTGAATTTGATAACATGCGTCCTAATATTCCGGGCAATGACCGCAAGAATAAAACCGCTATTGACGAAGCCTCTGATACTTGGGATACCATCGACTGGTTGATTAAAAACGTAAAAAACAATAATGGCCGTGTAGGGCAATGGGGAATTTCTTATCCTGGTTTTTACACAGCAGCGGCCATACCCGATTCACACCCCGCTCTCAAGGCATCATCGCCACAAGCACCCATTTCTGACTTCTTCTTTGATGACTTTCATCACCAAGGCGCTTTTTTGCAAAGTTACCTTGCCGCTTTTGCAGTATTTGGCTATCAGCATGATATGCCAACCGACAAGAGCTGGTATGACGATAAGATTATGCGCTTTTACGCTCAGCAGCCAAAAGATGGTTATGATTTTAATCTGCGCATTGGGTCGCTAAAGAATGCAACCGAAAAATACCATGCAGACAACTTCTTTTGGAAACAAATTATAGACCACCCCAATTATGATGAATTTTGGCAAAAGCGAAACCTGTTGCCACACCTTACCAATGTAAAACATGCCGTGATGACGGTGGGCGGCTGGTATGATGCGGAAGATTTGTACGGCCCGCTCAATATTTACAAGCGCATTGAGAGCTCAAGCCCAAACACTTACAACACCATTGTAATGGGACCTTGGAGCCATGGTGATTGGGCACGCGAGCGTGGTTACCAGCAAGTAAATCATATTTATTTTGGTGATAGCATTTCTACCTTTTATCAACGGGAAATAGAACGCAAATTTTTTCATTCGGTCTTGAAAGAAAATGTGCCACCCAAATTGCCAGAAGCCTATATGTACGATTGTGGCCTGAAAGTTTGGAAGCAATTTGCGCAATGGCCGCCAAAAGAAGTATTGCCGATGAAATTGTATTTCGGAGAGAACGGCAAGCTGTCTTTGAATCAACCGACAAAAGCCGATGCGGTTTTTGAATACGTTAGCGACCCGGCTAAACCGGTCCCTTACACCTCACAAACAGAGGGTCTCGTTTTCACTCCGCGCAGGTTTATGACTGACGATCAGCGTGAAGCCTCGCGCAGGCCGGATGTAATCACTTTTGAAACAGATGTGTTGTCGCAGGATGTAACGCTTGCGGGAGAAATACTCGCAAAGCTCAAAGTATCGATGACAGGCACGGATGCTGATTTTATTGTGAAGTTGATAGATGTTTACCCCGACAATGAGCCTAATGATCCCAAGCACAATCCAAATAACATTGTGATGGCTGGCTACCAGCAATTGGTAAGGCACGAAACATTCCGCGGCCGCTTTCGCAATAGTTTTGAAAAACCCGAGCCGTTTGTTCCGAACCAAGTCACGGATGTCAATGTCAAGTTGCAGGATATTTTGCATACTTTTAAAAAGGGTCATCGGGTAATGGTGCAAATACATAGCACTTGGTTCCCTTATATTGACCGTAATCCGCAAAAGTATGTGGATAACATCTACAAAGCAGATGATAGTGATTTTATAAAATCAACGATACGTGTATATGGTACTTCAGTGGTGGAGATTGGCGGTGGAGAGAAACTTCACGCAACGGTAGATACCAAGAAATAGGCGCTAAAGATGGATTTTATTCCGCCGGAGATTGAGCATTACTGTTTGACACAAATGGCTGGGGAGACGGATCTGCTCAGAAAAATCAATCGAGATACGCATGCCGAGGTGCTGATGCCTCGAATGGTGTCGGGGCATTTACAAGGTCGATTTTTGGCAACGGTGTCGCACATGGTGCGACCTCATCGTATTTTGGAGATTGGCACTTACACCGGTTACTCTGCCTTATGCCTGGCGGAAGGGTTGGTTCATGCAGGTAAAATCATCACTATCGACATTAATGAAGAATTGGAGACGAGGGTGCGCAGCTACTTTAGCCAATCGCCACTCCATAACAAAATTGATTACCGCATTGGCAATGCGGCTCAAGTTATCCCCATGTTAGATGAAATGTTTGATTTGGTTTTTATTGATGCCGATAAGGAAAACTACTCTTTGTACTACGATTTGGTATTCGACAGCGTGCGTACCAACGGCTGGATTATTGCCGACAACGTGCTTTGGAGTGGAAAGGTAGTTCAAGAGAAAACAGACAAAGATACGCGTGCCATTCAACAGTTCAATCAGAAAGTACACAACGATAGCCGAGTAGAAAACATACTGTTGCCACTTCGTGATGGTTTAATGGTTATCCGAAAACGCTAATCTCGGGTAAGTATCCAACTTTCTATCTTGTAGCCATCTTGTTGCAGGCAAATGCTTCTTACATTAAAAACTTTTCTCTACCTTTACTCCGATGAGATTTTTTGCAGCCCCACTCATTTTTTTTGGAGTTGCTGCCTCGTATGCACAAGCTCCACAAGTGCCTCATAAAATGCATTTCGCTGATATGACGCTAGCCATCCGCGATGACGCCAGACGCGAGATTCAGCATGACGTTGATGCCCTTACCCGCCACTCTCGTTACTTTGAAACCAAAGCGGAGCGTGCCAAAACATATTTTCCGCTTATCTCGAAAATATTTGCAGACGAAGGCCTGCCGGATGATTTCAAGTACTTGGTTATACAAGAGAGTTCGCTAGTTCCCGATGCCGTTTCTGTATCTAATGCAGTTGGGTTTTGGCAGTTTAAAGATTTTACCGCCATGAGTATGGGCTTGCGCGTAGACCGTGAGGTGGACGAACGCATGAATATTGCAGCGGCCACCCGCGGTGCTGCAGCTTATCTCAAGCAGAACAATGCACAGTTTGACAATTGGCTGCTGGCACTGCAGGCCTACCAGATGGGCGCGGGTGGGTTAAGGCGAAGTATGGACAATAAATACTTCGGCAAGCGCCATATGGAAATTACATCAGAAACCTATTGGTACGTAAAAAAATTTATTGCTTACAAAATCGCCTTTGAAGGAGCGGTTCGGGGCGAACCTCTGCAAAAAATCTATGTCTTTGAGTCTAAAAAGGCACGTACATTGGCAAATCTGGCGGCCGAGTTAAATCTTGACGAATCCACGCTGCGCGAGTACAATAAATGGGCACTTACAGGCCGTATTCCAGACGATAAAAGTTACGTAGTAATTGTGCCAACTTCTCAGCCTATGCAAGACTTCAGTTCGCTAACGCTCTCGTCTGATAAGTCAAGCAGGGCTAGACCTCTGGCTGCTAGGGCGTCTGCTCCACTTCCCGTTGTTAGGTTTGTTAATAATCTGAGGGCGGTAAAAGCAATGGAGGGTGAGACATTAGTTGCCTTTACCGACCGAGTTGGCATTTCCTTATCTCGTTTTTTGAGGTTCAATGAAATATCAATCGATCATGCGTTGGATGCTGACGCATATTATTTTTTGGAGAAAAAGAAATCGAAAAGCCTAGTAATGATGCATAAGGTAAAACCAGGGGAGGATTTGTGGAGCATCTCGCAGCTATATGGCATTCGAGTAAATAAGCTTGAGAAATGGAACAAAAGATCGCGCCACGAGAAACTAGACATCAATGCGCTGGTAAAGTTAAATTCTAAAGTAAATGTTCAACACGCCTCCGCGCCAAATACATTGCCAGCCCCAGAGCCAGTTGTGTCCGAAGTCCACAATTTAACGGTGGCAGATAACCCATCGGAAGATCAAGAAAGTTTCAGTTGGGAAGTGAAGGCCGGACTACCACAGCCTGTTGTTGCACAAAACGAAAAACAAGTTTTGCAGTCGAAGGCAATGCCGCCAGTGCAGCGAGATTCAACGCTGATAGACCACCGCCAGGCGCATCGTGTGCAGAAGGGGGAAACACTTTACTCCATCGCGAAGTTGTATCGAATCGGTATCACCGATTTATTAAATTGGAACGAAATTTCTGTGAACGCTGCTGTAACGATCGGACAAAAGCTCTTTGTAAGCGATCCCAAAACAATAAAAACGGGGCACAACAGTCAATCAACTGAAGATTCGGTTACTAATACACCCAAAAGGGTGCATCAAGTGACCGCTACCGACACTCTTTATAGCATCGCCCGCCAGTATGGAGTTACAATCAAAGACTTGATGGAGTGGAACCAAAAGAAGGATTTAACTATTAAACCTGGCGAAACACTGAAGGTGATGAAAAAGTAACTTTTATCTTTTTTGCTTATTTTGCCAACTGATTATGCTCCTCTTGGAAGTAGTTGTTGTGCGCAACTCGAACGTTTAGGATAGAGGTAACCTTATCAAAGTTTTATGGTTAAGAATACCAGGTTGATTGAATAAATGATCTAACGACAGAACAGATGGTGGAAAAGGATACAAAAGTGTTGGATTTGGTGATGTTGGTTGACGATAATGATACCGACAACTTCATCAGTAAGCGGATTATTGAAATCACTAAATTTTCAAAAAGAGTTGAAGTAAAAAGTTCCGGTAAAAGTGGTCTTGATTACCTGAAGCTGCATGAAAACGATGCTGAAAATTTACCAAGCATTATCTTCCTTGATATCAACATGCCTGTTGTAGATGGATTTGTTTTTTTATACGAGTTTGAAAAATTTGGCGAACTGGTGCGCAACAAGTGCAAGGTAATAATTCTTTCAAGTTCTGATAACAAACGCGAAATCGATAAGATTGTCAATAATAGTTTCGTCATCAAGTTTCTCACCAAGCCCCTTACCGAGGTGGCATTGTACGAAATTAAGATCAACAACATTTAAAAGTTAATATTTTTGTGTTTGGACTGAAACCAAACAAACATGAGAAAACATTTTATATTTTGTTTTGCCACGATTTCATTTTTTGCGTTGGCGTGGTGTCAATCGGTAGATGCGCAAATTATCAACGTGGATACACTCACACATTGGAAAAAGACATTCCGAGCAGGTATCAATCTCAACCAAGCTGCATTTTCAAGTAATTGGAAAGCAGGTGGCGTTAACTCGATTGGTTTTAATGCCCTTTTGAATTACAAAGCCAACCACAAAAAAGATAAGCACTCCTGGAACAATGAGATTGACCTGTTGTATGGCATGGTGAACAATGCTGGACAGGGTTATCGCAAAACGCTGGACAGGATATTCTTGGATACTAAGTATGGTCGCGCCATCACCAAGAACTGGGATTTCTCAGCTTCGGCTAACTTTTTATCGCAATTTGCGGGAGGTGAAACCTACGCAAAAGATAAGCAAAACAGAGATTCTGCCACTTTGATTTCGGATGCTTTTGCACCTGCTTACTTGACTGCTGCCCTTGGCTTTGAATACCACCCGGTGCCGTACTCTAAGTTGCGATTATCTCCTTTTTCGCCAAGGGTAACGTATGTGAATAATGTTAACCGTTTTGTAACTGCGGCTAACCCAACCCCGTATGGTGTTAAGCCTGGTGAAACCACCCGCATTCAATGGTTTGCCTTTCAGGCGCTCGCTGAATTCGACAAAGACATCGCAAAGAATCTGAATCTTAAATGGCGTTACATCATGTTTTTAGATTATGAAAAGTTGCAACTCGAGCGCATTGACCACCGGTTGGATTTGACGATGACAGCGCGCGTGGGTAAGTTTGTGACCACCTCACTTGGTTTTATTGGCATGTATTTCTACGATCAAGATAAGTCCTTTCAAACCAGCCAGGCTTTGAACATAGGACTGGCGTATACCTTTCAGAATTTTGAAGAAAAGAAGTAGCTGTTTTTTTTTCTTGATACCAAAAGGACTCGTTTTTTCAAGACGGGTTCTTTTTTTATTTTCCCATCATGATTCAAGTTCGATTGGCGCGTTACGATGAGCTGGCTGCGATGCTAGAAGTGGCCATGCTTTCATTTGAAGAAACATTTGCCCCTCACAATACCCGCGAGGATATGGACATCTTTTATCACGATAACTATACGCTGGAAAAAATGCAGCAAGAATTTCGTCAACCGAATACCGCATTATTTTTAGCCTTGGATGAAGAAAGGGTATTGGGTTTTGTAAGACTGCGCAAGAATGACGAAGTGAAGGAAAAGCTTGGAGATTCTACCCTTGAGTTGCAGCGTCTATACATCCATCCGCAGCACCAAGGAAGGAGAATTGGCAGCCTTTTGATGGAAAAGGCACTTGAATATGCCAAAGGCTTGAAAGTTGATTGGATGTGGTTAGGCGTTTGGGAGCGTAATTTCAATGCCCAAGAGTTTTACGCAAAGTGGGGTTTTGAACGATTTGGCGAACACACTTTTTTACATGGAACCGACTCACAGATTGACTGGCTATTGAAACGAAAAGTTTGAAGATTATTTATTTTACTTTTAAGCATTAAAACCAACCCTTATGTCGCAAGAGAAGTTTGTAGAGGCAATCAACAAGTCATATACCGTAAACGGCCCCTCCATTTATTTGGGAGCGGGCGTTCTGGATGGCCAAATTGTAGCCGAAGCGAAGGTCAACTTGTCGTTAAAAATGATGAACCGCCATGGCTTAGTAAGTGGTGCCACTGGATCCGGAAAACGCGTACGCTGCAATTGTTGGCCGAACAACTTTCTTCTGCTGGTGTAGCGGTGTTCATGCCTGATATGAAAGGCGATGTGAGCGGCATGGCAAAAGAAGGTGCGATAAACGAAAAGATTGCCGAGCGAACAAAAGCCATTGGGCTTGATGGTTACAAACCTGCTGGTTTCCCCGTAGAGCTCTATTCGTTGAGTGGTAAGTTGGGTGCGCAAATGCGTGCCACCGTTACTGAGTTTGGCCCGGTTTTACTGAGTAAGATATTGGAATTGAATGAAGTGCAGAGTGGTGTGATGATGATCTTGTTCAAATATGCCGATGATAAAAACTTGCCCATTGTCGATCTTAACGATTTGAAGAAGGTGCTGAACTACCTTTCCGAAGGCGAAGGTGCTGCGGAAATAAAAGAAAGCTATGGGAAGATTTCTCCGGCTACAGCCAGCACGATGCTGCGGAAGATCGTAGCATTAGAGCAACAGGGCGTGAGCCAACTCTTTGGCGAGAAGTCCTTCGACATAGAAGATCTGATGGAGAGAGTTGATGGGCGTGGCGTCATTAGCTTGTTGAATGTTTCAGATGTTCAAAACCAGCCAGCAATTTTTTCTACGTTCATGCTTTCGCTGTTAGCTGAACTATACCAAAAATTACCAGAGGCGGGCGACCTCGACAAGCCTAAACTGGTGTTTTTCTTAGACGAAGCGCACTTGCTTTTCAAAGATGCCCCCAAAGCATTTATGGACCAGATTGAGCAGGTGATTCGACTGATTCGATCGAAAGGTGTCGGTGTATTCTTCTGTTCGCAGATGGTGCAAGACATTCCGCCCACTGTATTATCTCAACTCGGCAATCGCGTGAGCCATGTGATACGCGCCTTTACGCCCAATGATGTAAAAGCGTTAAAAGAAACAGTGAAGACGTTTCCCACATCTGCGTTTTACGATATGGAAAAGCAGTTTACACAACTGGGTATTGGCCAAGCATTTGTTACGGTGCTAAATGAAAAAGGTATTCCCACCGAAACGGTGACGGTACATTTAGCGCCACCCGCTTCATTGATGGGGCCGTTGAGCGAGGTCGAATACAAAAACCTCTTGGAGAGTTCTGACATGTATAAAAAATACAAAGACACCGTTGACCCAGAGAGTGCGTTTGAAATACTTTCTGAGAAGGTAAAGGCCAGCCAACAAAAGCAAGTAGAAGAAAAGCAAGAAGAACAACGGGCGAAAGAAGAGGCGGTTGAGACAAAGTCTGGAAGAACCGGAAAAAGTACTTTGGAGAAAGTGCTCACGTCACCCATTACGAATCAAATCGGCAAATCGCTTGTGCGCGGTGTTTTTGGAGTTTTGTTCGGCACGCCCCCACGCCAAACCAGAAGAAGAGGTTGGTAACGAACAATGACTATGACGCTTCCTGAAAAAGTACAAGCGGTTGAAGCGGTATTCAACAAGTTAGATCAAGAAATAGCCTCTTTTCAAACGTGGTCTGGCTTGCATTGTAAGTGGGGCTGTGGCAAATGCTGTTTCAAACCGGATATTGAAGCTACCATTTTAGAATTTTTGCCTTTCGCTTTTCACCTGCACCAAAGCGGCCTGGCCGATCAATGGCTGTCGAAAATTATTGCAGCAGATTCTTCGATATGTTTGATCCTCAACCCCACTCAAGCAGGGGCGGGCTTATGTTCAGAATATCCCCATCGCGGCATGATCTGTCGATTGTTTGGTTACTCGGCCCGCACCAATAAATACGATAAAAAAGAGTTGGTTACTTGTCAGATTGTTAAAATTGAGCAAGCAGAGAATTTTCGAAACGCGGACTCTAAAATTGGGGAGGGGGCGGATATTCCCGTGATGAGTCAGTACTATCTGCAACTACACAGCATCGATTTTGAACTCACACAGAAGTTTTACCCCATCAATACAGCCATTCGCCATGCCATAGAAACGGTGCTGAGTTATTATGCCTATCGGGAATAGTGACCAACGCCAAAAGGTATTATACTCGGTTACATTGTTGGCACCAACTTTGAGCAATTAATCGCTAATTTTACACTATTAAACTCCTCGCCATGAAGTACATACTTGGATTGTTATTGACGTTGGCTTTTTTGGGTTTGTTTGGGCAAACCGAAGCGGTCAAGCCTGCCAATGTAAATTGGCTCACATTCGAAGAGGCTGTTGAAAAATCAAAAACTGAAAAGAGAAAACTCTTTATTGATGTTTACACTGATTGGTGTGGGTGGTGTAAAGTGATGGAAAAAAACACCTTTGCCGACCCTACTATCGCTAGGATGCTAAATGAAAAATACTATCCTGTAAAATTTAATGCCGAGCAGCGTGAAGACGTTGTTTTTCAGGGCACTACGTTCAAATTTATTCAGCAGGGCAATTCGGGAGCTCATCAACTAGCAGTTGCTTTATTGAACAATCAATTGAGCTATCCTACGGTAACCTTCATGGAAGAAGACTATTCGGGTGTTTATCCGATTCCGGGGTATCGCAAACCAGAAGAATTCCATCCGTTACTGGTTTTCTTTTTTCAAAACGAGCATAAAAAAGGAGGTAACGCGTATGCTGATTTTTTGAAGACCTACAAGTCACCTTATGCTACGCAGACCAAACAAGAAGGGGGGTATTAATTGCTGCTACAAATGCCAACGGCAGCCCGGCTGTTGGGGCTGGAAACAGCCGAACCAATATTCCCTGCAGCCAGTATCACATCTTTTGAGGGACCTGAATCAGATAAATGTACTTTAATACACGCTTTCAGTTTCACAAAGTCTGCGTAAGCAATCTTTGTTTCATCGGCCAATTGTGCCACATTCGTTTCGCTTTTGCCAGCATTGGCAGTCAATGGACTTAACAAGGCGGCTACAGGCGCACCCGCCACGCTCAGGTCGCCTAAGTGCAAGTGCACCGGGTATTTAGAATCGC
>JBJTHA010000064.1:0-7000 GCA_046094265.1 Cytophagales bacterium | reverse complement strand
AAACCACTCACTTCGAAACACTCCATCAACTCATCTTAAGTTAACGACTATGGTGAAGAACACCAACTAAGGCGAGAGGCAAATTCATTTTATGTGATGTCAATTAAGAATAGATTTAATTCTTTGATTTTCACAAAACCAACATCGGCAGTGATCAAGGGAAGATCATATTGCCACGCAGTGGCGGCAATAATAGCGTCTGGTGTTTTAATGAGGTATCGTTGTTTTAGCTCAATGGCTCTGCGCGTGATTTCATTTGTATGGCTCGCTAGTTTAGCTACAACCAACAACTGCTTTAGTTTTTCTAATTCGTTTTTTTGGATGCGCGTTTTGCCCAACAATTCAATTTCGGTAATAAATGAAAAAGCCCACTCAGCGTTGAGCAATGGCATGACGGCTGGTCTTTTTTGCAATAGGTATATAAACGCATTTGTGTCGGCCAAGTATTGCTTACCATTCATTGCGAAGCTTTTTTTGATAGGTCAATCCATCTTCAAATGTGGTGGGCAAGGCACCATAAAAATCGGCAATGGTCTTTTGAGGCCGATTTTTTTTACTTGCTTCAGTAAGTGCTTTTTGAATTGCCTTAGGGTTGGTTTTGCTAGTAACTCGGATAATGACGGCCATGGAAGTTATAAATTTAGTTTGCCAAAGATAATGAACGCTGCAATCTAATGCACAATCAATTAACTGACACAATGAAAGAACCGCAATTAACTAAAAGGGGCTACTTCAATTACAATCCGTTCCATGTTACTTCGCTTTACTTTTCAACCAACCAAAAATAGAAAAATATGATAAGTAAAGCATTTCTAAGTTCAACTAATAAGTGCAACACAAGAGGTTGAAAGAAGGGAAGATTTCTCCTCCCTTCAATTGACCAAGTTCTAAGTTACAGGTTATAAGTTGGACTCAACTAGACCTGTAACTTGAAACCTGTAACCTGAAACATAAATAAAATGAAAACAAGAATCTATAAACTCATTGCAGTAGTAATAGCGTCATTCGCACTTCTCCACATCAGCGGTTGTTTGTGGTGGTAGCAATAACAACAACACGCCCACACTTTCCCCATCTGACGCGGTGAAAGCAAAATTGACGGCTGCCGCTTCGTGGAAAGTACAATCGGCAACGGTAGACGGAGTCTACGAACCTTAATTGTGGAGCGTGCTCGTTGCAAAACTGTCACACACACCTTATCTTGTGGGTCAAACTCATTCTGTATGCAAAGAATTATTCCAATCATCCTCTTCGCGTTCATCACCATGGGCTCAATTGCCCAAAACCTCGACAGCGTTTTCAAATATGTCAAATATCGAAACATCGGCCCATTTAGAGGCGGGCGCTCGGTGTGTGCCACGGGCGTGGTCAGCGATCCACTTACGTACTACATGGGCACTACGGGTGGCGGCTTATGGAAAACGGAAGATGCAGGTGTAAGCTGGCGCAACATTTCAGACGGGTTTTTCAAAACGGGTTCAGTCGGTGCAGTAGCCGTTTCTGAGAGCGAGCCCAATGTGGTGTACGTAGGCATGGGCGAGCACGCCCCACGCGGAGTGATGACCACCTATGGCGATGGTGTTTACAAATCTACCGATGCAGGTAAAACCTGGAAGAAGATGGGCTTGGAAAAAACGTTACAGATTTCACGTATCGTGATCCACCCACGCAATTCAGATATTGTGTACGTGGCGGCCCAAGGCGCTATCAACGGTCCCACGCAAGAAAGGGGTATATACAGATCTACCAATGGAGGAGTAACTTGGACGAAAGTCCTGTTTGTAAATGACCTTACGGGATGTTCTGAGCTTTCGATGGATATGAGCAACCCCAAAGTTTTATATGCTGCTATGTGGCATCACCAACGATTGCCTTGGAAGGTCATCAGCGGTGGGCCGGGCAGTGGTTTGTACAAGTCTACCGATGGTGGTGATACGTGGGAGAAAATCCACAACGGTCTTCCAAAAGAATTGGGCAAAATGGCCATCGCGGTAAGTCGCGCCAATCCGGAAAAATTGTATGCGGTGATTGAAAGTGATTCAGAGAAGGAGCAAGGCGGCTTGTTTGTCTCAGATGATGCCGGAAAATCGTGGTACAAGCAAAGTAGCAACCACGAGCTGGTGCAGCGTGCGTGGTATTACATTGAGGTGTTTCCCGATCCACAAAATGAGAATACTGTGTATGTGATGAGTGCTTCTGCGCTTCGCTCGATTGACGGTGGCAAAACCTGGGATCACATCTACACGCAACATGGCGACTACCATGATGTGTGGATGAACCCACGCAACTCAAAAAATATGGTGGTGGCCGATGATGGCGGAGCAAGCATCAGCTTCAATGGCGGCAAAACTTTTTCATTGATCACCAACAACATGCCGACTGCGCAGATTTATCGTGTGAATGTCGATAACAATTTTCCTTACCGTATCTATGGAGGGCAGCAAGACAACACTTCTGTGCGCATTGAAAGTTTGGCGCTGGGCAAGTGGGGGATTGGCGAACGCAACTGGGACTACTCTGCCGGTGGCGAAAGTGCATTTCTCGCGTTCAATCCAGATGACCCCAAGTTGGTAATGGGCGGAAGTTACCTCGGCACCATAGAAGCTTTGCAGCCTCACGCGCAGGCAGCTACCTCCGTTATGGCTGCACCCATTCAATATTTGGGTCGTGCGAGTAAAGACATGAAGTACCGATTCAACTGGAATGCCCCCATCATTTGGTCTAAGCACGAGCCGAATACTTTTTATCACGGTTCGCAATTGTTGTTGCGCACGCGCGATAATGGTGTGACATGGGAAGAAGCTTCGCCCGATTTGACTCGCAACGAAAAAGACAAACAAGTAAAAGGCGGTGGCCCTTATACGGTTGAAGCCGTAGGCGCAGAAAATTATGGAACGTTGAGCTATGTGATTGAATCTGAAAAAGGAACGATTTGGACGGGTAGCGATGACGGTCTTGTGCAACTCACCCGCGATTTTGGAAAGACCTGGACAAATGTGACACCAAAAGGCCTGGCAGAATGCTTGATCAATTCAATTGAAGTTTCACCGCACGATCCTGCCACTGCCTACATTGCTACCACACGCTACAAGTTTAATGACTTTACGCCTGGGTTGTACAAGACCACCGATTATGGCAAAACGTGGGTCAACATCAGCAAGGGCATTCCGCAAGGCGCCTATACACGCGTGGTGCGCGAAGATGATGTGCGCAAGAATTTGTTATATGCCGGAACGGAGTTGGGCATGTACATCAGTTGGAATGGTGGCACTACGTGGCAACCGTTTCAGTTGAATTTGCCCATCACACCCATCACCGATTTGAAAATTCACCGAGGTGATTTGATTGTTGGCACCATGGGGCGTGCGTTTTGGATTTTAGATGACTTGGGTTTGATACGCCAACACAATGGCTCGGTAGATGAGTCGTTCAAGATTTATAAACCGGAAGATGCGATCATTGGCAATTGGGGCAGCGGCATGAACCAAACTTCTGCCACCAATAAAGGGACAGATGAGTTTATGGGTGTGAACCCCGCCAACGGTGTGGTGATTTACTATCAGTTGCCAACGTTGCCCGATACGGTGCACGTTACATTGGAGATCAAAGATGAAGCAGGTAAGTTGGTGAGAAAGCTGAGCTCAAAACCTGATTCACGTTTTCATTCATATCCCGGTGGGCCTTCTGCCGAACCTAAGTTGCCGAAAGAAAAAGGAGTGAACCGATTTGTTTGGGACATGCGCCACACGACCATGACAGGCGTGCCCGAAGTGTACATCGAAAGTAGTTTCCGTGGTCATAAAACCGTGCCTGGGAATTACACCATTACGTTCAGCGATGGAAAGAACAGTACCAAAACCGATTTCAAGATTTTGCCGAACCCACACTACAACGTAACGGCACAAGAATATGCTGAATACAATGCATTCATGTCTAACATGGAAGAAAAGCTAAATGACATGCACAAAAAAGTGAACGATATTTTAAAGATGCGCAATCAGGTAGATGAAATTGTAGGCGCGTTGGAAGGCGACAAATACAAAGCGCTGAAGAAAACCGGGAATGAATTGAGCGAAAAAATGAAGGCATGGGATGACGAGATGGTGCAGCGCAAAGCCAAAGCCTATGACGATGTGGATAATTTTGAAAACAAGTTCACTGCTAACTTCATGTTCTTGATCAACCATTCCGAAAGCGACATACCGCGCGTGACCAAACCGAACAAAGACCGCTACGATGAATTGATGAAGCAGTGGAGCAGTCTGAACGCGCGCGCGATGGAGATTATCGAAAAAGATGTGCCCACCTATTCGAAGCAATTGTGGGATGCAGGGATTGGTGCGGTCAGGGTTCCTTAAGTTTTCTTCGCTGTCAGGTTGAGCGTGGCGAAACCGTTTTGAAATATAGAATGCTTTTGCCAAGCGCTGGCTGACTCCGCACGGATTCAGTTATATTAAATACCACCACAGCCAAATCAATATCAGCGGCACAATGTATTTGATCAGCGTGTGCCACGTGTTGAGTTGGAATGTGTTGGGCACATTCATTGCAGCAAGCGTTTGATTTTTGTTCAATAACAAGCCTGCTAACAATGCCATTAGTATTCCGCCCAACGGCATCAAAACGTTAGAGCCAAAGTAGTCAATCAACTCAAAAATGGTTTTGCCTTCGAAATAGGAAATAAACCCCAGTGGTGCGAAATCTTTTAAACTGCTAAACGAAAAAACCGTTGCCAAGCCAATCAGCCAAAGCAACACACCTGCCACCCAAGTAATTCGTGCACGGCTATAGAGGAGTGTCTCTTCTAAGTGAGAAACAATCGACTCCAGTAATGAGATGGAAGAAGTCAGCGCTGCAAAAAAAAGCAGCAGAAAAAAGAACGCGCCAATAAATCCGCCACCCGGAATTTCTGCAAACGACATTGGCAGTGTTACAAAAATCAACCCGGGACCTTCCGCAGGCGTTAGCCCAAATTGAAACACGATGGGGAAGATGGCAAGGCCAGCGAGAATGGATGCCGCTCCGTCAGAAAATGCAATGATTGCCGATGATTTTAGCACATTAGTATGGGGCGGCATGTAGGCTCCATAGGTCAGCATAACACCTACGCCAATACCCAACGAAAAGAATGCCTGCCCAAACGCGGCAATCACCAAACTGGGCGTGAGTTTTGAAAAGTCGGGGGCAAACAAGAACTGCAATGCCTTGCCGAGCTCGCCAAAAATCGCGCCATATAACACTAGTAGCAATAAGATGACAAACAACGTGGGCATCATCCAGCCTACTGATTTCTCCAAACCGTCCTGCACTCCTTTGGCGACAATCCAGGTAGTGGCCAACACAAAGATGCCTTGTCCCAACATCATGCGAAAAGGGCTATCGAGTAACTGTTGATAGAATGTTGCTGCTGATTCTTTGTTCAAGTCGTTCAGCGAACCTGCCAATGAAGTGACGGTGTAATCCAGTGTCCATCCGGCAATCACACAGTAAAAACTTAGAATCAAAAATACAGTCACCATCGCTACCCAGCCGAAATACTTCCAGCCTTGATGTATGCCATCGGACTTGGCTAAGTTTTGTAGGGTGCCGACCATGCTTTTCCCTCCACGTTTGCCAATGACCATTTCGGCAGCTAAAATCGGTACGCCCATGATCATCAACGAAAGAATGTACACCAAAACAAAAGCACCACCGCCATTTTCACCTGCCAAGTAGGTGAACTTCCAGATGTTCGAAAGTCCAACAGTGCTGCCAATAGAGGCGAGCAAAAAAACGTAATTGGATGACCAAGTTTTTTGTGAGGACATGTTAACCGTTTAGGTCAATTCTGAGCGTCAGCGAATGAATCTCACTGAGATTCTTAGTTCTGTACCTTACTTTGAATTGATTAATATTTTTTGGTTTTGGTTCAACTGTTTAAATTGTATCGCATAATCCTTCCGTGCGGCCCATCTTTGATGCGCTCCAAATCAAACACATCGCCCGCAATCAGTTTCTTCTCACTCAATGCATTTTCTATGGTAGCCATTTCGCTTGGCGATAACTCGAAGTCAAATACGCGAAGATTGTCTGCAATGTGCGCCTGGCTGCGCGCCCCAATAATGGCAGCCGCCACACACGGTTTTTGAAGAATGTAGCGTGTGGCCACATTGGAAATGCTAACATTTTTCTGCAGCGCAACTTGTTGGATAGTCTGTAAGATGTGTTGCAGCACATCCCATCCACCCATCTCGTCAATTATCAATTTGTACTTGATCAGCGATCGGTTTTCAAAAGGAGGCATAGGCTCGGGCTTGCCTAGCCAGCGATCACTTAAGAAACCACCCGCCACGGTGCCATAACAAACCAACTGAATGTTATTCGCTTGACAGAAGACTGATAGCTCTTTCTCCGGTCGATTATCGAGAAGAGAATACTGAACTTGCAGTGTGTTGATGTGCACGCCCGCATCGGTCATTGCTTTTGTAGCGAGGGTATTGAAGTTAGTGCCGCCCAACAACTTGATTTTGCCTGCCTGTTGCAATTCTTTTAGCCAGTGCGCGGTTTCCACCCAATTGGGCACGGCATAATTCCACCAACTGAATTGCACCATGTCCAATTGCTCAACACCCAACCGCAAAAGCGATCGGTCAATCACTTTTTCAACTTCTCGCTTTGTCAGCTTAGCAAGCAGGTCGTAGTCAGGCACATATTTAGTGAATACTTGAATAGGTGCGTCCATTCCGCGTTTGGTGCGATATTCTTTTCGGAATGAACCAATCAATTCTTCCACGCCTGTGTAAATGTCAGCACAATCAAAAGTGGTGATGCCGGCATCCACAAACGCGAACATATCTTCAATGGCATGTTGCTGATTGCCTTCACTATGCCCGGCCGAGAGCTGCCAGCCACCCTTCATTATACGCGAGAATTCGACCCCTGGAGACAGTGTGAATTTTTCAACTATCATTTTTCACCCCAAGGCTTATTTTCAGGAAGAGGAAAAACCGAGCAGGCAGCC
>JBJTHA010000063.1:0-2720 GCA_046094265.1 Cytophagales bacterium | reverse complement strand
TCTCTACCGTGTTGGGCATTGCCATTTCTGTACTCGGCATTTCTACGGCTATTTTCTCACAAAAACTGATCGATGATATTCTACCTAAAGAAAACACCCAAAAGTTATGGGTGAGTTGTGTGCTCTGAATGAACTTGCAGACGAAAGTTAGCGAGTTCAATGTTGTAAGTAAGATGATGGTAGGCCCATCGTTAGCGTTGTGCAGGCAACGCTAACAAACCGCCCCTCGGTGCTAAGCGGGCAACTGCGAGGTGTTGAACGGAAAGGGGAAAAGGCATGGTAGAACGTGTCAGGTAAGAATAGAAAAGATGAATGCAAATGAACCCCTGTTGAAATGTCGAGAAAACGTATTTTCTGTCAAAACCATTGGAGGCTTGCGCAATGGGAGGAGTGTAGCGGACGGCCTGAACTATACTGGCTACACGGCAGACGTCACGAAGGGGGCATGATTTCTATTTAGGCTTATTTATGGAACAGAGGAAGTCGTACACAGATGCAAAGAGAAAGGCACAAGTGGGAGAAAGACCTATAAGGCCGAATACCGATGCTGTATACGATGACGGACTCAGTCGTAGTAGTGAAGAAGCTTCTGTAATGGGAGCGGAGCGAAGGGCTGAGGTTGTACAGTTGGAGTTAGGCTTGCCAACCCCGAACAATCGGGGGATGAACAGCACAACCCCAACGCGAGGAATACCAATTACCAAACAAATGGTTTGGGAAGCTTACAAGAAAGTACGCAGCAACCAAGGCTCAGCCGGGATCGACAAACAAACCTTAGCGGATTATGAATTGAACCTATCGGGGAATTTATACAAGCTATGGAACAGGATGAGTTCGGGCAGTTACTTTCCAGTTGCGGTAAAAGAAGTAAGCATTCCCAAGACAGACGGCAAGAGTCGTAAGTTAGGCATCCCAACAGTAAGCGACCGAATAGCGCAGGAGGTAATCAAGTGCTATTTGGAACCAAGACTGGAGGAAGAATTTTCGGATCAATCGTATGGGTACCGTCCATTGAAGAGCAGCCATCAAGCCGTGGCACAGGTGAAAAAGAACGTGCTGAAATACGCTTGGGCAATCGACATGGACATACGCGGTTTCTTCGACAACATGAGCCATGACAAGGTGTTGTTGGCCTTGGAGCGGCATGTGAAGGAGAACTGGGTAATGATGTATTCGAGAAGATGGCTAACTGCGCCCATGATGGACAAAGATGGTAAGTTGACAACACGGGAACGGGGCACACCGCAAGGAGGAGTGATCAGCCCATTGTTAGCGAACCTGTTTTTGCATTATACGTTCGACAAGTGGTTTGAGCAACAGTTTCCTGAATTAAGCTTTGTCAGATATGCAGACGATATCATCGTCCACTGTAACAGCGAAGAAGAATCAAGGGGAGTTTTGTCAGCCATTAAAGAGCGCATGAGCGTCTGTGAACTAATGCTCAACGAAGAGAAGACGAAGATTGTGTATTGCAAAACAGCGAACAGAAAGTTGGGTTTTGCAACGGTTAAGTTTGACTTCTTGGGATTTAGTTTCCAACCCAGGCCAGCGAAGAACAACAAGACGGACAAACTATTTTTGAGTTATGACTGCGGTATCAGCAGGAAGAGTGAAACTGCTATTGCGGAAGAACTACGGCAAAGCAAGTTTCATCAATGGACGGGCAGTACGCTAGAAAAGATAGCCGAGACTTTTAACCCAAAGTTAAGGGGCTGGTTAAACTACTACGGAAAGTTCAGGCCATATCTACTCAACAGGGTGTTCGGGATGTTTAATTGGCGGTTGATAAAATGGGCGGTAAAGAAGTATAAGAGCTTCCAAGGGAGCATGCGCAGGGCAGGGGACTGGATAAGGCGAACAGCCAGAGACTATCCTTATCTCTTCGTACATTGGCAGCATGGCTTTCAAGGGGCATAACCTCTTTGTATAACAAGAGCCGTATGATGGGAGACTATCACGTACGGTTCTGTGAGAGGCTTGGGGCGAAATTCCCCTTGCCTACTTGACCGGGACGGTGACGTACACGAGTTGACGTGGAGAAAAGAAGTTTGAACAGAAATGACAGAAGAACAAATCGAAATACTTTTTCAACGTATTGACAGACTGACAAGTGAGCACAAAGCATCATTTGGACTAATGACAGTTAATCAAATGATTTGTCATTGCACTGACCAGTTAAGAATTGCTTTGGGGACAAAGACATTAGGAGACCAAGGTATTGTTGACCCGCTTGAGATTATAAACTTAGCAAAAACTGGACGGCCAGTTCCAACACCAAAAGGGCTCGGACAAGTTGAAGGTGACGGGACGACACCGACTAACTTGGAAGACGATAAACAAACTCTAAAGAAGCATATTGAAGACTTTTCAAAATTGCCTGACGACTTTGACTATCCTTTACATCCGTACTTTGGCAAAATTGATAAAGCACGATGGACAAACTTGGTTGCCTATCATCTCAACCATCACTTGGGACAATTTAACGTGTAACTCGTAAGCAGACGAAAAGGGGCCAGCCGCCAACAAAAGCTTATTGCAAGCGGGCGGGACTGTGCGTCATTGAAGTTTGCGGTTCTTTATTTATCTTTAACTCGTTGGACAGGGCGCAGGTTCTATTTGCCCGCCAGCAATAAGCTGCCCGTTGTAGGTAAGGCGGTCGGATGAGGTGGTCCTGTTTAGCCGGACACTTTTTTTGTCAGATTTCCAAACAGATATTATTC
>JBJTHA010000062.1:0-15011 GCA_046094265.1 Cytophagales bacterium | reverse complement strand
GCATTGTCTGGTTGGTAATGTTTGCGATAGAACGCTTGCAATCGCTCGATCGGCACATTTTCAATATCTGACCGAGCACCTATAGTCGATTTTCCATAGTTATGCCATTCAAAAGCAGTGGCCATTACACGCTGCCACAATACTCTCCATGGGTTGTTTTCACCGCTTTCAAATTCATTGCGCACTACGGTCATTTCGCTGTCAAGGTCTTTTTTTGCGATGTAAGAGTTCACCATACGGTCAGACTCTAAATCCAATGCCCACTTTAGGTTTTCTTCTGTGGCGGCAAAGGTTTCATAATAATTGGTACGATCTAAGAATGTTGTCCCGTTTGGTCTACATCCATGTTCGGTCAATTCTTGCGGAATGTTAGGGTGTTTGGGTGTTCCTTTGAACACCAAGTGCTCCAGCAAGTGAGCCATGCCTGTTTCACCGTAGTTTTCGTGCTTCGAACCCACTAGGTAGGTGATGTTCACCGTAATGGTTTGCTTGGATTGATCGGGGAACATTAATACCCGCAAACCATTGGCCAACCTATACTCAGTGATGCCCTCGACTGTCGTAACTTTTACAGGAGGCGCGAGTGCGGGTTTGTCTTGCATTTTTGCTTTTTCGGGTGAACCGGAAGGTTTTTGTTTACCCTTGTTCTGTGCAAATGCCGTGGACAGCGTTCCCAGCATGAACAAAATAATGAGTGTTTTCAAGCGCATAAATGTTTGGATTAATTTAAAGCAATGTAATCGTTTGCGCTGCCCGCAGCAAATTAAATGCCTTAATAGCGGTTGATTTTGTTAGCTAGAAGTACGCACTACGTACGTGCGACCTCCTCTTTGCCCTACATATTCCTACGATACTGTCCACCTACTTCAAACAATGCCTTGGTAATCTGCCCCAGCGAACATATTTTACATGCGTCCATCAGCTCTTCAAAAATGTTTTTATTTTGAATGGCCGCCTGTTGCACTTTCGCCAATGCAGCAGTGGCCTTGGCATTTTGATACTGGTGCAACTGACGCAGCATTTTGATTTGGTACTCTTTTTCTTCGGTAGTGGCTCTAATTACTTCTTGCGGAATAATCGTTGGGGAGCCCTTTGAACTTACGAATGTATTTACACCAACGATGGGGTACTCGCCCGTGTGCTTCAACGTTTCATAATACAAACTCTCTTCTTGAATTTTTCCGCGCTGGTACATAGTTTCCATGGCACCCAGCACACCACCTCGCTCGGTGATCCGATCAAATTCCAACAGCACCGCTTCTTCTACTAAATCGGTCAATTCTTCGATGATGAAGGAACCTTGTAATGGATTTTCGTTTTTGGCGAGTCCTAACTCTTTGTTAATGATCAACTGGATGGCCATAGCCCTTCGCACACTCTCTTCCGTGGGCGTGGTGATAGCCTCATCGTATGCATTGGTGTGCAGCGAGTTGCAGTTATCGTAAACCGCGTACAGTGCTTGCAAGGTGGTGCGAATATCATTAAAATCAATTTCCTGTGCGTGCAACGAGCGCCCCGAAGTTTGAATGTGGTACTTCAACATTTGGCTGCGCGCATTGGCACCATATTTTTCGCGCATGACTTTTGCCCAAATTCTTCTGGCCACACGGCCGATTACCGCATATTCCGGATCCACTCCGTTGCTAAAGAAAAACGAAAGGTTAGGAGCAAAATCATCGATGTGCATGCCTCGACTGAGGTAGTATTCCACGTAAGTGAAGCCATTGGCAAGCGTAAATGCCAATTGCGAAATAGGGTTTGCGCCTGCTTCTGCAATGTGGTAGCCAGAGATGGAAACCGAATAAAAGTTTCGCACTTTTTGATCAATGAAGTACTGTTGCACATCGCCCATCAGGCGCAGGGCAAATTCGGTAGAGAAAATGCATGTGTTCTGTGCCTGATCTTCTTTCAGAATATCGGCTTGCACGGTACCGCGCACTTGGTTCAGCGTATCGGCTTTGATTTTTTCATACACATCTTTGGGCAGCACTTGGTCGCCTGTTACGCCTAACAGCATCAAACCCAACCCGTCATTTCCTTTGGGTAACGCGCCTTGGTAGGCGGGGGCATTATTTGCATTAGGATAAAGCACTTTGATTTTTTTATTCACTTCATCTTCCAACCCACTCTTCTTAATGTAGAGTTCGCATTGCTGATCGATGGCGGCATTCATGAAATAGCCGAGCAGCATTGGTGCAGGTCCGTTGATGGTCATGGAAACCGAAGTCTTTGGGTCGCACAGGTTAAAGCCGCTGTATAATTTTTTGGCATCGTCCAGGCAGCAGATGCTCACGCCCGAGTTGCCAATCTTTCCATAAATATCTGGGCGGTAGTCAGGATCGTTGCCGTATAATGTTACGGAATCAAAAGCGGTGGACAATCGCTTCGCGGGCATCGCCAAACTAACATAATGGAATCTTCTATTTGTTCTTTCGGGTCCACCTTCGCCTGCAAACATGCGGGTAGGATCTTCACCTTCGCGTTTGAATGGATAGATACCGGATGTATAGGGGAACTCACCGGGCACATTTTCTTGCAACTGCCATTTCAGTAGATCGCCCCAAGCTTCGTAGCGAGGCAATGAGACTTTAGGAATCTGTAAATGCGAGAGCGATTCGCTGTGCGTTTTGATGCCAATCTCTTTATCGCGCACCTTAAATTTGAAAAGGTCGTCTTTGTATTGCTTTACCTTGGCAGGAAAATCTTCAATGAGTTTCCAATTCTTTGGATCTAAATTCAATTTCAATTTATCAAACTCGGCTTGAAGCGCTTTTGCCAAATCTTTGTTCTCACGCGAAACCGTATCAATTGTTTTTTGTACCGCATACAGTTTTTGCGCCACTTCTTTTTGATTCGTTACCCAAGAATCAAAACTGCGATTGTTTTCAGAGATTTCACTTAGGTAACGGGTGCGATGAGGAGGGATCACAAAAATCTTTTCAGACATTTCGCGTGTTATGGCAAAAGTCGATTTCAAATTGGCTTGCGTTTTCTCTACAATTTTATCCATCAAATGTTTGTAGAGCTGGTTAGTGCCTGGGTCGTTAAATTGCGAAGCGATGGTGCCGTACACGGGCATGTCTTCGGGTTTTCTATCCCACAGGTTGTGATTGCGCTGGTATTGCTTTTTTACATCGCGCAACGCATCCAGCGCACCGCGCTTGTCAAACTTGTTCAAGGCAATCACATCCGCAAAGTCGAGCATGTCGATTTTCTCGAGTTGGGTGGCGGCACCGTATTCGGGGGTCATCACGTAAAGCGAAACATCGCTGTGGTCTAATATCTCTGTATCGCTTTGGCCAATGCCCGATGTTTCTAAGATAATCAAATCATACTGTGCAGCTTTTAACACTTGGATTGCTTCTTTTACGTAAGCCGACAAGGCAAGATTCGATTGACGTGTTGCGAGCGAGCGCATAAATACCCGCGAATTGTTGATGGCATTCATGCGAATGCGATCGCCCAGCAGTGCACCACCGGTTTTCCGCTTGGAGGGGTCTACCGAAACTAAGCCTACGGTTTTGTCCCTGAAGTCAAGCAAAAATCTACGCACAATTTCATCTACCATCGATGATTTACCCGCGCCACCGGTGCCCGTGATGCCCAACACAGGCGCATGAGATTTTTCAGCCAGACTATTGATGTGGTCAAATATTTTTGAGTGCTTTTCGCGGTAGTTTTCAGCTGCCGTAATCAATCGGGCGATGGCTACAGGGTTTTTGTTTTCCAACTGTTCCAATTCATTGGATAGTGATTCGCCCAAGGGGTAATCACTTTGTTGCACCAAGTCATTGATCATGCCTTGTAAGCCCATCGCGCGGCCATCATCAGGAGAGTAGATGCGCCTGATACCGTATTCCATCAGCTCCTTTATTTCTTCAGGTAAAATCACACCGCCACCGCCACCAAAAATCTTAATATGACTTGCGCCTTTTTCTTGCAACAAATCGTGCATGTATTTGAAGTATTCATTGTGGCCGCCCTGGTAGCTCGTCATCGCAATGGCCTGCGCATCTTCTTGAATAGCAGTGTTCACCACTTCTTCTACGCTGCGATCGTGGCCGAGATGAATTACCTCACAGCCGGTGGCCTGGATAATCCTGCGCATGATGTTGATAGCAGCATCGTGCCCATCGAACAAGCTGGCAGCGGTTACGATGCGTACTTTGTTTTTGGGTTTGTAAGGTTCGGCTTGGTGAAATATGTTAGTGGTTTTTTCCTTTTTGTCGGGCGAAGCGGCAACTTGACTCATAAGCAATCGATTGGACGCAAAAATAATGATAACCAGATTAGGAAGCTAACAATTGGTAGGTGATGGATTTTGATTGGAAAGTACTTAATCTAGATGTAATGGAAACGAATTCAATCCTCACGAGAATGGCGAAAGGAATGATTAAAATGCTCTTGGTTTTAACGACCCGTTAAAAGGTTTTAAAGACTACCTGTATAGGTGCGATGCATACTAGAGACGCACATGTTGATTGGATTCATTACCGATGAAACCCAAGTTGCTACCCAATAGCAAAAATCAGATTGAATCTGGCAACAATAAGGTTATATAACGATATGTAAAAGTAGAACGCAAGTGGTAGTCGGCAGAGTACAGTAAAAGGATCTTTCACGCTATGTATAACTATGCATAGTTGGGAACAAATTCTACGCCACTTGCTTCTCAATCAACAACATCAAAATATGAATGATTTTGATGTGCACTTCTTGGATGCGATCGGCATAGCCAAAGTGTGGCACGCGCAATTCGATGTTGGCTAAGGGTGCTAACTTTCCCCCATCTTTTCCTGTTAGCGCAATCACGCTCATTCCTTTTTCTTTTGCGGTTTCTGCAGCTCGTAAAATATTAGCCGAGTTTCCGCTGGTGGTAATGCCCAATAAAACATCGCCTTTGTTGCCCAAAGCTTCTAAGTAGCGCGAGAAAACGAATTCATATCCGTAATCATTGCTTACGCACGATAGATGGGATGGATCCGAAACGCAAATGGCAGGTATGGCTTTGCGCGGTTCGCGGTATTTGCCCGTAAGCTCTTCTGCAAAGTGCATAGCATCGCAGTGCGAGCCACCATTGCCACAGGAAATAATTTTGCCTCCGTGTTTGAGTGACGTTGCAATCAACTTGGCCGCTCCTTCAATTTTCTGCAAGTTGGCTTCATTTCCAATAAATTCATGCAGCACATCCGCAGCTTGTTGTAATTCCGCTGCAATGATTGATCTATAATCCATAGGTGTTGGGTTGTAAAAAAATCAGGCGGATTTTTTACCGCCATCGGTTAGGTCGTACACTTTTGCTTTCAATACATTATTTTCGTGCCGCATGGCTTCTTTTTCTTTTTCAAAAGTTTGGCTATCGCGCCACGTCCAAATTACTTCTGCAACAAATAACACCAACCCGAAAAATGTTCCGTATTTAAACCATGCAATTTTTCCAAACAAGCTGTACAAGAGCGATAAATCTCCTTTGTTTGCTTCCACAAAAATGGTGACAAAAATGGAGGCCAAATGGTATGTACCAAAAACAGATAGAAAAAGGAGCCTGCGCTTGTTCATGAAGGGTTGTTTAAGTGTACAAACTTAGGGTTTTCCTATTTAAACAAAAGTAAAATAACTACCAAAAACTTACCTGCCCTCAGTGCAAAACGTTACGCTATTTGCAAGAGGTTAAGCGAAAAGCTAAATTATTTTTTGAGGCTACTCAACTAGCGTCCCATTTTCCAATGGATCAAACTGTTTTTTGTATGTCTAAAAGTTTTTTGTAAACACCATTGCGTTGTTGCAACTCTTCGTGTGTGCCGCGCTCGGCAATGGCACCTTCTTGAATGACGACAATTTCGTCAGCATGTTGAATGGTGCTGAGGCGGTGGGCAATCACTATGGATGTTCTGTTCTTCATCAAATTGAAAAGTGCCTCTTGCACTAGCTTTTCAGATTCCGAATCGAGAGCAGAAGTAGCTTCGTCTAAAATTAAAATGGGTGGATTTTTCAACACCGCGCGAGCAATGCTTAACCGTTGCCGTTGCCCGCCCGAGAGCTTCGAACCTCGCTCGCCAATTTTGGTTTGGTAGCCTTGTTCGGTTTGTAGAATGAAATCGTGCGCATTGGCAATTTTAGCAGCTTGAATTACTTCGGCTTCGCTTACGTTGGGTTTACCGAAGGCAATGTTGTTAAAGATGGTATCGTTAAATAAAATGGATTCTTGCGTTACAATGCCCAATTGTTTTCGCAAGGACTCTAACTCATAATCCGTAAGCGATATACCATCGATGCAAACTTGTCCTTCGGTGGGGTCATAAAAACGCGGCACCAAATCTGCCAGTGTGGATTTACCTCCACCCGAGGGACCCACCAATGCAATGGTTTTACCTTTGGCAATAGTTAGGTTAATGTTTTTCAACACCACTTTGTCAGGACCGTAGGAAAAAGAAACGTTTTTGAATTCGATTGATTGGTCGAAGCTCTGTATCGATTGAGCGTTGGGTTTGCTACTTATTTCAGACTCTTGATCAATCAACGCAAATATGCGGGCGCCTGAAGCAGTGCCTTTTTGCATGGAGGTAATGCCATTAGAGAAATTTTTTGCTGGCTGAATGATTTGAGAAAAAATCGCCATAAAAATCAAGAACGACTCAGCGTCAAGTGCTTTGGAGTCTTCAATAACAAGTTTTCCGCCATAGAAGAGAATTATTGCGACAACTGAAATTCCGAGGAATTCAGACATTGGTGATGCTAATTCATTTCGGTATGATATTGACTTATTGACATTCTTATAATGTTCATTTTCAGTTTTAAACTTTTCTCGAATAAAATGGCGTGCATTGAAGGATTTGATGATTCGCATTCCACCGAGTGTTTCGTCAATGATATTGATGATCCTTCCCAAAGATTCTTGACTTTCCTTGGCTTGCCGCTTTAAACTGCGAATGATACCGGCAATAACTAATCCTAATACAGGCAGCACAATCAAAGTAAATAGGGTAAGTTTAGGGGATAGTGTGAAGAGCCCTGCAAAAAAGACGATGATGGTTACTGGTTCTTTAAATATAACCTTCAAACTGTTCATAATTGCACTTTCAACTTCCAAAACATCACCCATAAATCGAGAAATCAAATCACCTTTAGGATGCGTGTTGAAAAAGCCTATGTGCATCAATGTTAACCGTTCGAAGATTTTCAAACGGATATTTTTAATCAAATCAACTCTGATCTTTGTTGCTACCACTCTTTCCAGATAACGAAACAATCCGGCTAAGAAAGCGCAACCCACCAGAAGCGTACATACAAAGATCAGTGCTCCCATTCGTCCTTCGTTCTGTACAACCGTTAGAAAAAAGTGATTAAAGGCTGTTGACAAAAATTCCGAACTTAACTCAAAATCAGGGAACGGGGGAGGTGTAGTATCTTTGGTTTTGTCGAAAAGTACCCTCAACATTGGAATCATCAATACCAAATTGAATAATGAGAATAACGTTCCAACAAGCGAATACACGAAGAAAAAAAACAGCCGCCTCGGAAGGTTGTTGGCGAATGAAAGAACTCTTAGAAATGTTTTCATCTACTCAATTCACTCAAAATTCGTAAGTCCTTTGCGCAATATTCCACCGCAAACTGATTGACGCAAACGAGGCGTTGTTATTGTAAAAGGCCAGATCGCATTTGCTGTTGCGCATCACATATTTTAAGTCAATAAAAAAGTTGTGCTTAAGCATGTACGAAGCCGTAAAGTCGGCATACAATACAGTGTTATTAAAACCCTGCCCGATGTAGTTGCCATAGTCTGCTTGGCGAAAACGATAATTCTTGAGAAAATCGGAACCAAAATTTTGGTCGGTACTGTCGCGCCCAATTTGGGCATAAAATGCCTTGGCTGTTAAATTTAATTTAGGTATCGGTTGGTACCGCAAAATGCCTACCCACTCTGTAAAGTTTGCCCCTAATGGATGGGCTAATGCTTGGCTATAATTACTGTAGTTGCTTAAGGTTTGGTGAGAATAAGTGTAAGGGCGCACCTGGTTGGCCTCTAGGTGCAAGTCAAGATTAGAAATGCCGGCTACGTCTATCCATTTTGCACCTAGCTGCCAAGCATATTTATTACCCCACCAGCCATTCTTACCCAAAAATTCACGCGCCACAAACTCATCTAACACTAACTGACCGTAAAGTTGAATTCCTTTTAACGCATTCCATTTAAAATCCAACCCCAGAAGTGCATTGTCAGAACTGCCGAACTGCTGTTCGATGGCACGGTAAAAAATTACTGGGTTGAGGTAACCAACATCAAAATTTCCATTACCAAGCGAATCGCTGGGTGAAAATACAACCGACTCAAAGAAACCCAAGTTGAATTTTTTGCCAATGTTTATACTGGCGTGGTGAAATGCCATGTATTTTTGTGGATAGCGCGAGCCAGCGACAGAGCCGCCCTGCGAACCACTTATATTTCCGGTGAGGTGATTGAGTTGAAAAAGATAATTCAGTTTCCATATTTTAGCGTTTGCACGCAGGAAAAAATTGGGAGGTGAATAATCAGAAAAAATTAGCGAACGATAACCATTACCGATAAAAGTACGATCGTGCCCCAATTGCATATAAATGTGTTTGGTGAGGTTGAAGTCGATGTGTGCACGTGCCTGAAAAAAATCTACTCCGTTGTTTTTAAAGTTTTTCCAGAAGCCTTCGTGTGGCACTACCGGGTATACCGTCATTTGGTCTTGCACCCAGCTGGGCAGCAACATTTGATTGTCGGTGAGGAAAGTGTAAAAACCTATTTTCTTGTCGATCGTACCTCTGATTTCTATCCCGCGCGTGTTAATGGTTGCCCAATCACCAAGGCGAGAGTCTTTGGCCATGCCCACATACAGCACTGGGCTTACGTGCAAATCAAAATCAGGTTGGTCAACATGTGCCAAGTCAGATTTTTTTTGATACAACTTTCGAAAGGGTTTTTTACTGTTGCTGCTTTCGGCACGGCTCCATTCCCAGTTGTCGTTCCGCAGGTAGTCGTAATTGAACTTATCTACCCGCGAGGCAAATACACTGTCTTTAGTGTGTAATGAATCTATAAAGGACACAATTGCATTTCGCTTGAAGGGCCGCACAGTGGTGAACCATTCGGGTGCCAGCCTGCCCGCTTTTATTTCGTAACGGGTAAGCCAATGATAGTAGTCTTCGTTGAGGGGCGCGTTGGTGCTTTGGGAAAAAACGCTCCCCAGAGACAAAAATGTAATTGGAAAAAACAGGTATCTCATTTTCTCAGCAACTTTAGGTATTGTTCGGCAGTACATGCCAACTGCGGAAACTCTTTTAAGATCAAGTTGTCGTGGGTTACTAATTTTACACCCAAAAAACTGGCCAACGCTACATATTCGCAATCGTAGGCCGAACAGTTGCTTTCGCTTACCAAACTCAAAACTTGGATGGACGGCACGAGTTGTTCATAGGGTGCAATAAGTGATTCAGCATCGCCCCAAATTTCGACCGCGTCTGTTAGCGACAGATTTTTCAAGCGCATTTGTCTAGCAAGAACACTTCGGAACTCGCTCCGCCACAAAAGCGGGGCTGCCCATTCGCGGTCGATCAGTAGTAAATCTTTCACCGCTTCGGTTTGTGTTGATTCAAACCAAAAATGGGCAAGGGTGTTTACATCGGCCACTATCATTCTCTTCCCTCTTTTTTCATGGCTGTAATCTCTTCCTCTGAAAAAACCGCGTTAATCTGCCCTCGTATTCTTTTTGCTTTTTCCAAGAAATCTTTGACTGAAAATTGTTCTTCCACTAGCTTGCTTTTTATTAGGTGCAAAATCTCGCCATTGATGCTTCGATGGTTAGCTTTAGCCCTCATTTTCAATTTTTTGTATTCGCTTTCAGGCAAATTTTTAATGGTGATGGATGGCATAGGAACCAATTTGGTTGCAAAATACAACCATTTTGGTTTCTCTAGAAATATGGTTATGTTAAAAATTGTGTTTGAGCTGAAATTTTCTACTTTTGCAGTCCTTTAAAGAAAAAGTGCGGCAAAATCCGCATAAAACCATAAAAACGAGTAATAGTCATGAAAAAAGACATTCATCCCAATTATAAAGAAGTAATTTTTTGGGATACTACCAGCGATTTCAAGTTCTTGTCTCGCTCTACTAACGTGCCCAAAGAAACCATGAAATGGACTGACGGCAAGGAGTATCCGGTGGTAAAAGTGGAAGTTAGTTCTGCTTCGCACCCTTTCTTCACAGGAAAGAAAATGTTTGTGGATACCGCTGGCCGTGTGGAGAAGTTTCAGAAGAAGTACAGTAAGAAGTAACTTTGGTAATTTCAGGAGTAATAATATTTCATAAAAGTATTTTTTTGCCTTCATCAATCGGGATTGCTTCTAATTCTGCTATAGATAAACGTTCGCTCTGCTGTTAGGTGTATTCGAGTTGTACGCGCGTAAGTGAGCATGTTTTGCCCTTCTTTTTTGTTCCAGTGCTGGCCGGATAGATTTATCCCGTTTCTATACAACGATCCGATGGGCCGATTCAATGGCACCTGATCCAATGAGTCCGCACCCTATTTGTAAGTATTTTTTGTAATCCATCCTGTCTACTATCACCCGAAAGTAATCCAAGATTTTTTTTGATGATGGATGATCGGCAGCCAACTTTTCAATGTTGCGCATCACCTGATCTATCTGGCTATTCAACATGATCGCCAAATGAGCAAGGTACTGCTATTGCCTTATCCAACCCGGCTCTTAACGGGTCCCCTTCACGAAAGTTGATGAACTGAACAAGCGACCTAACTTTACTTCTTCCCACTTTTCTTCGCGTGTCAGGATCATGAAGCCATCCACTTGCCATATAAAACTTCTTATTGTTTTATCGCTGGAGGAGCCTTCTCTTCGTTTACTGTTTTGCCAACTTCTTCTCCGTAGGTGTAGGTGTTTTGTTTACCTAAATTTAATACAGCCTTGTGCCAAGTTGAAACGCACGTGTTGAGAAAACCACTTTTCTTTTATAGTTTTGGAATAGGTGTTAATGGAAGTGAAAATCAAAACACTTGTTCAAACACATATGAAGCGGTTGGCCTTGTTAGTGGGTCTTTTTTTTGGCGGATGGCATTCCATCGCCCAAAGCTTCGAGCTCGCTGAAACAGCCGAGACCTACCAAGTGTCGCCCAACCAAATGCTCCGCATACCCATCCGCCTTAAAAACATATCCGAAAAGACCCAATTCTACGTGATACGCGTAGTAAAGTCAGATTGGGGCAACACCCAAAAAGGCTATTTCTGCTTGGGCGCCACCTGTTGGGACGCGAACCAGGAAGAGATAATGAAGAAACTGGAGCCGGGCGAAACGGCTGCTGACCTCAATTATACATTTGAAAGCGGTATGCAGGCGATTCAATCGGGCATAAGAATTGAAGTTTTTCCAAAAAGCACCCCTAGCGAGCTTGTTGAGCGTACTTCTACTTTGGTGGTAGAAGAGAAACCTGGACGCTCCTTTGTTTTCCAATCGAGGGAAATCACAATCCACGATGTTTACCCCAACCCAGTTCAAGATCAGGCATTCATAGACTACAAGCTCCATACGGAAACCGTGAAAGCTAAAATTGTGGTACACAACGTGTTGGGTAAAGCCATGGGCGATTATGAGTTGACATTTGATGATAGCCGGGTAAAAATACAAGCAGACGATTTGGTACCGGGAATCTACTTCTACACAGTCTACCTCAACAATAACGGCATTCTCACCCGTAAGCTCATTGTCAGGAAGTAGCCATTTTGGTTACAACTAAATTCCCTTTGGGTTGCATCTTATGGCTACGAAAGTCTCAGCCATGCCAACTATTGATTATTGCCCCTCGAGCGTTATATTTGCGGGCTATTTTCATTTTAAAACCTTGATTTCCCGCCAATTGCCATTTTTTCAATTGACGAAGCTTCGATGGATGCTTCTCTTGTTTGCTTTTTTGCTGGTTAGCGCTTGCAGCAAGTTTAGGAAAATCGAAAAAAGTGACGACTGGAAGTTGAAGTATCAGGCGGGCCTCAACTACTATGAAAAGAAAGACTATTACCGTACGGCAATTTTGTTCGAACAGATATTACCCATTGTGCGTGGCTTGCCAGAAGGTGAAAAGGTCGAATTCTATTTAGCCTATTGCCAATTCTACGAAAAGACCTACCTGCTCGCTTCTAACCAGTTTAAGACATTCTTTGAGAATTACGGCAGAAGCCAACTGGCAGAAGAAGCATATTACATGTACGCCTACAGCTTGTTTGTTGCTTCGCCAGCAGAAAATCTCGATCAAAAAAGCAGCATTGAAGCGATGGGTGCCATGCAGACCTACGTCAACCAATATCCTTACGGAAAGTTTGCTGAAAAAGCCAATGAGGTGATCGCAGCTACCCAGCAAAAACTAGAAAAGAAGGGTTTTGACAATGCACGGCAATACCTCAAGCTAAAATATTACCAGGCGGCAGTGATTGCGTTTGAAAATTTCAAAAAAGGGTTTCCTGATTCAAAATACTTGGAAGAAATCACTTACCTAAAAGTGGTGGCGCAATACAAACTAGCGCAGCAAAGCATTTTGTCGAAGCAACGCGAGCGGTATGCTTCTACAGTTGAGTTTTACAAGGAATTGGTAGATAACTATCCAAAAAGTAACTTTATTAAAGAGGTGGAGTCGTATTACAGCGACAGCCTTGAGAAATTGAGCAAACCAAAAGGAAACACATCAACGAATCTTAAATCTTAAAACTTGAATTTTATGGCAACACAACCTTCAATTGTTACACGCGACATCGATAAGATATACACGCCCACTGGCAACTTGTACGAGTCGGTGGTAATCATATCGAAGCGTGCCCGCCAAATCGCTGTCAACTTGAAAGAAGAGTTGAACGGCAAGTTGGCTGATTTTGCTACTACTGTTGACAACCTGGAAGAGGTATTTGAAAACAGAGAACAGATTGAGATATCGAAGTTTTACGAGCGCATGCCTAAGCCAACCACTACGGCAACCGAAGAGTTTTTGGAAGGCAAGCTTACTTACCGCATGCGTGAGCAAGGTGCGGAAGAAGAAAAAGCAGACTAAGACTTTGTGTTCGGGAATAAATCCCGTAATCGCAGCATTTCACCATTATGATATCAGGCAAAAAAATCATTGTCGCGGTCAGTGGTAGCATTGCTGCCTACAAGTCCGCGCTATTGGTGCGGTTGCTGGTAAAGGCAGGTGCGGAAGTGCGAGTAGTGATGACCCCGGCTGCAAGAGAGTTTGTTACACCGCTCACCCTGTCTACTCTTTCTAAACACCCGGTGCTCTCGGAATTCACCAGTGGCAGCGAAGGCCTTTGGAACAATCATGTTGAACTCGGGCTGTGGGCCGATGCATTGGTGATTGCACCCGCTAGTGCCAACACCCTCGCTAAAATGGCTAGCGGTGTGTGCGACAACTTGCTGTTGGCGGTTTACCTTTCGGCACGATGCCCGGTTTTCTTTGCACCCGCCATGGACTTAGACATGTTGCAACATCCGGCAACCCAAAAAAATATTCAGACCGTTATCGGTTTTGGCAATCGACTGATCAGATCGAATTATGGGGAGTTGGCGAGTGGCTTGGTAGGCGATGGCCGCATGGCCGAGCCTGAAGAAATAGTGGAAGCACTATCGCGTTATTTCGGTGAGCGAGCGAAGCTAAGTGGCAAAAAAGCGTTAGTCACTGCTGGCCCTACTTATGAAGTGCTGGATCCCGTTCGCTTTATTGGTAACCATAGCACAGGTAAAATGGGTTTTGCTATTGCCGAAGAGCTAGCCAATCAAGGAGCATTGGTAAGACTGATAGCCGGGCCTACACAGTTGCAATCAACTCATCCTAACATAGAGTTAACAAAGGTGGTATCTGCAGAGGAAATGTATAAAGCCAGCGTGGGAGTATTTGCAGAGACTGAGATCACCGTGCTGTCGGCAGCAGTTGCCGACTACAAACCAATAACTAAGGCAGATCAAAAAATCAAGAAAGCCAGTGATCAGCTGACCATCGAACTGACGAAAACGCATGATATTGCCGCCCAGTTGGGTAGCCAAAAGCGCAACGGGCAAGTGATGGTGGGCTTTGCGCTGGAAACCGAAAACGAAAGAGCCAATGCGCTGAAAAAACTTAACACAAAGAACTTAGACTTTATTGTGCTGAATTCTTTGAATGACGCGGGCGCAGGTTTTGGCCATGATACAAACAAGATTTCCATCCTCAGCAAAACCGGTGAGGAGCAGAAATTTAGTTTGAAATCAAAAAAAGAAGTTGCCAAAGACATCGTTGATATCATTGTAAAGGCAGTTAGCCATGATTAAGATCAACACTATTTTGCTTTTCGGATTTCTCTGTTTGCTGTTGCCGTTTTCGGGCAGCGGACAAGAGTTGAATTGTAAAGTCACCATCGAATCGGGCCAGATCCAAACGTCAGATCGCTCCGTTTTCAAGGATTTAGAACGCGCCATTAGCACCTTTTTGAATACCCGCAAGTGGACCAATGATTCTTACAAAAACCACGAACGCATTGAGTGCGGTATTTTCTTAAACATTACACAGATGCCAGCTATTGGTCAGTTCAAAGCCAACGCTCAAATTACCATCGCACGGCCTGTTTACAACTCAAATTACCAAAGCGTACTGTTCAACTTTGCCGACCGCGACTGGGAGTTTGAGTATTTTGAGTCGCAGCCCATGGAGTATAACGATAACACATTTATCAGCAATCTCACTTCGATGTTGGCATTTTACGCTTATGTGATTTTGGCAATGGACTACGATTCCTTCAGCGAGTTGGGTGGAACCCTGTTTATCCAAAAGGCATTGATAGTGGTGAATAATGCACAATCGTCTAGCCGACCGGGCTGGCAGCCACTGGGTAGCTTGCGCAGTCGAAATGCCTTATTAGAAAATCTAAACAACCCGCAAATGTTGGATTTGCGCAAAAACAATTACACCTACCATCGTTTGGCGCTCGACACTTTTGATAAAAACCCAGAACAA
>JBJTHA010000061.1:0-6181 GCA_046094265.1 Cytophagales bacterium | reverse complement strand
ACAGGCGGTATTGAATTGATCTGGAACGAGCTACCAAAAATTGATTGTGCCATTGTGGGTGAACCCACCTTGATGGACATGGCCGTTGCTGAAAAAGGATTGATGGTGTTGGATTGCGTTGCGTATGGAAAAGCTGGACATGCTGCACGTGAAGAAGGTGTCAATGCAATTTACGAATCGTTAAAAGACATTGAGTGGTTTCGGAGTTACGAATTTCCAAAAGTTTCAGAATCGCTCGGCAAAGTAAAAATGTCGGTTACGGTGATTCACGCAGGGCAAGCGCATAACCAAGTGCCATCCGAGTGCAGGTTTACAGTTGATGTACGTGCAACCGATGCCTACACACTCGAAGAGATTTTGGAGATGATCAAAAAGAACGTTCGGTGTGAAGTGACCCCTCGTTCATTAAGACTTCGCCGTTCGGGAATTCCAATAGAACATGCTTTCTACAAAGCAGGCGAAAAATTGGGCATTCGAATGTATGGGGCTCCTACTACATCCGACCAGGCGTTGATTCCCGTGCCTTCCATCAAATTGGGACCGGGCGATTCTGCACGATCGCACAGTGCGGATGAATTCATTTTTCTTCACGAGATCGAAGACGGAATAAATGGGTATATTAAATTGATTGAAAGCTTATGAGCGAACGCGTCAAAATCAAAAAGACTGAAATCCTCTCCAATAACTGGTACACGTTGAAGAAAGTCACGTTCGACTATCAACACAAAAACGGTAAATGGATTGAACAAAATCGCGAAGCTTACGACCGAGGCAATGGTGCAACCATTTTACTGTTTAATCAAAACACCAAAACAATTATTCTAACAAGGCAATTTCGACTGCCTTCTTATATCAACGGCAACCCAAGCGGGATGTTGATTGAAGCGTGTGCTGGCTTACTAGACTTAGATAATCCGGAAGATTGCATCCGCAGAGAAACAGAAGAAGAAACAGGTTTCAAAATTCGGGATGTAAAAAAGATTTACGAAGCGTATATGTCGCCCGGCTCAGTAACGGAAATTCTCTACTTCTTTGTTGCAGAGTACTCAAAAGATATGCAAACATCTAAAGGTGGCGGAGTAGATGAACATGAAGATATCGATGTGTTGGAACTGCCTTTTTCAACCGCGTTGGAAATGATGAACAATGGTGAGATAAAAGATGGAAAGACCATTATGTTGCTGCAATATTTACAAATCCATTACCCAAACCTAGTATGAAACTCTGGCAAAAAGGTAAAGATGCGCTGAAAGTTGTCAATGACTTCACGGTTGGCAACGATCGAGAGTTGGACAAGAGTCTCGCGACTTTTGACGTGCTGGGGTCATTGGCGCATACAACCATGTTGGAGTCCGTTGGGTTGTTGAGTAAAGAAGAATTGGCGCTACTCGCCAGAGAATTAAAATCAATTTATCAACAAATCCAAGCAGGCAATTTTTCAATCGAAGAAGGCGTAGAAGATATTCACTCTCAAATCGAAATTCTACTGACGAGAAAATTGGGCGATGTAGGAAAGAAAATTCATAGTGCCCGCTCGCGCAACGACCAAGTGCTGGTTGACTTGAAGTTGTTCATGCGGGCTGAGATTCAGTTATTAGTAAATCATATTGAGAAGTTATTTAAGCTGCTGATTGCAAAAAGCGAAGAGCACAAAGACAAGCTATTGCCCGGGTACACGCATTTACAATTAGCCATGCCTTCGTCATTCGGTTTGTGGTTTGGTGCTTACGCGGAAAGTTTAGCCGATGACTTGATTACCATTGAGTCAGCTTTTAGAATTGTCAACAAAAATCCGCTGGGCTCAGCCGCAGGCTATGGCTCCTCCTTCCCTATCAATCGAACGCTGACCACCGAATTATTAGGCTTTGACGATTTGCACTACAACGTGGTGTACGCACAAATGACCCGCGGCAAAACGGAACGGATTGTAGCACAAGCTTTGAGCAATGTAGCCGCCACGCTTGCCAAGTTATCAATGGATGCTTGCTTGTACTTGAATCAAAATTTTGGGTTTATCTCTTTTCCAGATGAGTTGACCACGGGATCGAGCATTATGCCGCACAAAAAAAATCCCGATGTATTCGAACTCATTCGCGCCAAATGCAATGATTTGCAATCATTACCCAATCAAATTGCGATGATTACTACCAATCTACCATCAGGCTATCACCGCGATTGGCAACTACTGAAAGAAAAAATAGTGCCTGCGTTCCACACACTCAATTCATGCCTTTCCTTAACTCATTTGATGCTATCATCAATCATAGTCAAAGAAAATATTTTGGATGACGAGAAGTATAAATTTCTTTTTAGTGTGGAGGAAGTCAACAAATTGGTACGTGGCGGGATGCCCTTCCGCGATGCCTATCAAAAAGTTGGTAGGGATATTGAAGCCAACAACTTTGCGTACTCAACCCAAATCAACCACACACATGAGGGAAGCATTGGCAATTTATGCAATGAAGAAATTGAGAAAAACTTTGGTGGTACTTTAATCAAATTTGGATTTGAGCGAATTCAAATTGCCTTAAGAAATCTAATTCGTTAATTGAAGAGTTATTTAAATCTTTGTGAGCCTTGTGTATAAGAGGTTTTTGCTGCACCACGAAAAGTCACTAGGCACGAAGTCACTAGGAATCAAATAAACCTTTACATTTTTCATTAATCAAGTAATCTTTCGGTTTAGCTTCCTAATCTTCTCTGCCGAAAAACCTTCAGAAAATTGCAAAGGTTCTTTCTTCACTCTTTCCATAGCCGCCAGCAAACGCTTATGTTTCAATTCTTCAGAATCACTTTCGGTGGAATGGCCTTTCTTAGCTCCTTTCATTCCGCAAAATTATCAATATCAAACTATTTTTCTTGGGATTGCTTATGTAATTCGAAGTCGTGCATTATCTTGCAGCGCATGGATAGTTTTGTTGTTTCAGCCCGCAAATACCGCCCCCTCGGCTTTGACGAAGTGGTGGGGCAAGAGCATATTACTACCACACTCAAAAACGCCATCGACAACAATAAGTTGGCGCAAGCACTGCTGTTCTGCGGTCCACGCGGAGTGGGCAAAACTACGTGCGCACGCATAGTGGCGCGCATGATAAATGGGTTTGAAGAAAAAGCCGAGGTGAACTCACTTAATATCTTTGAATTAGATGCCGCCTCCAACAATTCTGTAGAAGACATCCGCAACCTAATCGACCAAGTACGATACCCACCTCAGTTCGGGAGGTTTAAAGTGTACATTATTGATGAGGTACACATGCTCTCCAATTCAGCATTCAATGCTTTTTTGAAAACGCTTGAGGAGCCACCTTCTTATGCCATTTTTATTTTGGCTACCACCGAGAAGCACAAGGTCATTCCCACCATTTTGTCACGGTGTCAAATTTTCGATTTCAACCGCATCCAGGTTTCGGATATAGCCCGACAACTAAAAAAAGTTGCTGACAGAGAACAAATAAAGGTTGAAGAAGAGGCGCTGCACCTAATTGCACAAAAAGCAGATGGCGCTTTGCGCGATGGGCTTTCCATTTTCGATTTGATGGTGACTTTCTCATCTGGCAAGGCTGTTACCTTCAAAGGTGTTATCAATAATCTGCACATTCTCGATTACGAATATTATTTTAAAGTGGTAGATGGGCTTCTTTCGGAAAACCACACGCAACCGCTCATGCTACTGGACGAAATTCTCCGCAAAGGATTTGATGGGCATAATTTTATAGTGGGATTGAGTGAACATTTGCGGAATTTATTGGTATCTCAAGATGCGCGCACCGTGGCGTTGATGGAAGTGCCTGATTCTGTAAAAGAAAAATACTTAAAGCAGGCACAAGCTGCATCAACTTCGCTTTTACTATCATGGCTAAACTTGGCCAGCCAGTGCGACATCCATTACAAAAGCAGTAAAAACCAGCGCCTTTTGGTGGAACTGGCGCTGATGAAAATGGCCAACGTGAATGCCGTTTTTAAGAATAGTGCTTTGGATAACGAAGCAGTAAAAAAAAAAGTGAGTTAACGGTTGAGGAACTCGAATCCCACAGTAAGCAGCCAGCCGAAAAACAGCCAACTGCCGAAGTGCCAAAGGCAGAGCCAACAGAGATTTCCCCTACTGTAACAAAGATTTCGCCAACGAAGGTATCAATACCAAAAGAATCTGGTAAGCCGAAGGCAACACTCAACTTAGGTAACATTCTAAAGCCACCAGTAAAAGAGCAATCGGAAGAAAAGCCAAAGACCCAACTACCCGACCGAGCATTTACGCCAGAAGAACTTACGGCAACTTGGCAGCAGTTCTCAGAAACAAAAAAGAATCAAGTTGCAGAATACCATTTATTGAGCCGAGGATATGAGCTAAATGGCAGCACACTACACGTTACTTTGGCAAACCCGGTAGAGGAGCCGCTGCTACTCGGATTAAAAACGGAGCTTGTAGGATTTTTGCGCGAGCGTTTGGGCAATAATACCATACAGGTGGCCTCTCACATAAAACAAGTAGAGAGCCAAAAATTCGCCTACACCAACAAAGAGAAGTTTGACGCCATGGCACAACAAAACCCAATGCTGCTACGGTTAAAGGATCGATTTGGCCTAGACCCCGATTTTTAATTTTTTTTTTGCATACCCTAACTTTCGTAAGGCTTTCTCGTTATTAGCATTACTAACGCAACAGATAGTAATGCTATCAATCGCATCAAAATATCGTTTCTTCCCTAACTTTTTGATAATCATAGTACTGATTGTCAATTCATTAGGATACGTGGACACGATTGCGACCAGCAATCAAAGTAAAGAAACGACCGAAGAAACTTGCGAATTGATTGAGGAGGCAATTATCAACGAACGAAAGGTACTGGCCATCAAACGTCCATGCCTGGCTTCTAACCAAAGATCTTTCTCACAAACCTGGTCTTCTAAAAAACTCTTTTTTCAGCCTCAGACTATCGTTGCAAAATACGCCAAGCCGATTGTTTACCGGGCTCTCTTAATTTAAGCACTACCTGTTTTTGTTGTTCATTCTGCCTAGCTCAATGGCAGATCTATTCAATGAATTATCAAAACAAAACTGGTATGCAATCTTCAAATAAAATCAATCAAAAGACAGTACTGACGTGGTCAGTCATTTTGCTCTACTTCTTCTGCATGGCTTGGATTTCCTTCACCGTGAGATAGAAAAGATGAAAGCAAAAAAAACGATGCTTGAATACTGCAAATACGTTTTGCAGCGGGTGAGTTTCAACCCCGGATTACTTCGAAAGGAATACCGCAAATCGATACTATGGTTACAACCTGGCGAAGTGGCACAGTTAAAACAATGGATAAGAAAAAATAAAGCTCAATTAAATTAAACCATATATGAAAACGATAAAAATAGTTTCGATACTGGTCATTGCCGCGGTGATGAGCAGTTGCTCAATTGTGAGACAAGGCGAAGTGGGCGTGAAAAGAAAAGTGGGAAAATTGAATAATAAGATTATCACTCCGGGTGCGGTGTGGTTTAATCCATTCACTTCCACTGTAATAAAAATGCCCATACGCACCATGAACATGGAAATCAATGCGAACCTTCCTTCAAAAGAAGGGCTGAATGTAGCCGCTATTATATCAATTTTATACAGGATGCAACCTGATAAAGCTCCCGCAATTATTGAGTCAATTGGCGTGGGCAATGAAGTGAATGTGATTAGCAGCGTTTTCCGTTCATCGGCTGCTGATGTATGTTCCCGTTTTTTTGCCAAGGACATGCACTCTGCTCAGCGCGCTTCCATAGAGAAAGAAATAACGGAGCAAATGTCAAAAATTTTATTGAGCCGTGGCTTTGAAATAGAGGCTGTGTTACTCAAAAACATTCAACTGCCCACGGGGCTTGCGCGTGCAGTAGAAGAGAAACTAGAGGCAGAGCAAGATGCGCAACGAATGGAATTTCTGTTGGAAAGAGAAAAGCGCGAAGCACAACGCAAGATTATTGAAGCACAAGGCATTCGGGATGCACAAAAAATTATTTCAGAAGGGTTAACTTCCAAAATCATCGAATGGCAAAGTATTGAGGCTTTCCGCGAGTTGGCCAAATCGCCCAATACAAAAATGATTATGACGGATGGAAAAACGCCACTGCTGATCAATCCAACAACGGAAGGCTCTGGCGGCCGAAACTAACAAGTGCTATGAAAACGATGAAAACCATAAATTC
>JBJTHA010000060.1:0-6894 GCA_046094265.1 Cytophagales bacterium | reverse complement strand
TCAGCAAAAAAGTTGAGCGCCACTCACAATCCCTGAACCATTTCATCAGTGAGAGTCCGTGGGACTGGACACTGGTTGGTGTACGGCTTTCACGGTTATTTATCAAGATGTTGCCAGCCTCATGGCTTCCTGATTTAAGTTAAGAATAGTTCAAAGAACGCCTTCCCAATCTATCGGGATGCTTTGTTCATTATTTGGTTATAGTCGACAGGCGTATTACCAGCAAATTAAAGTTCAAGCGCAGGAAGCCTTACAAGAGGATTTACTGGTGCAAGAAGTGGTGCGCATCCGCAAAACACAAAAGCGGATCGTCACTCGAAAGTTATTGATCATGATGAATGTTTTTATGCACAACCATGCGATCAGCATAGGCCGTGATGCCTTCTTTGGGATATTGCGCAACCAAGGGTTATTGGTCAGAAAAAGAAAACGCTCCAAGCCCCAAACAACGTTTTCCAACCACTGGCTGCGAAAGTATGAGAACCTCATTATTGGTTTTGTTCCTAATGCACCTAACCAACTGTGGGTAAGCGATATAACCTATATCCGTTTAGAAAAAGGCTTTGCCTATCTGAGTTTGATTACTGATGCCTACAGCCACAAGATTATTGGGTTTTATCTCTGTGAAGGCCTTTCTGCTAAAGGATGTGTGCTGGCATTAAAAATGGCATTGAAGGGTAACCCCTCCCATGACAACCTTATCCATCATTCTGATAGAGGGCTGCAATATTGTAGTCATGATTACGTGTCATTATTGGGAGAAAACCATGTTCAAATTTCGATGACACAAAACGGTAACCCTCTTGAAAATGCAATGGCCGAAAGAGTGAATGGGATCCTTAAAGATGAATTGTTGGAGATTTGTTATCCCTCTTTTGCTCAGGCGCAGGTAGCGATCGCGTCTGCCATCAGTATCTACAATTTCCAACGGCCACATTCCAGTGTGGATATGCTCACTCCTGTTGTAGCGCATACTAAATCAGGGGAGCTGAAGAAGCATTGGAAGAATTATTACATAATTAACAAAAGAAAGGAGGCTGTTGTATGTGAAAATGCCTAACGGCAGATTTTGAAAGGCATAAACCAGAACGCGTATTACAAGGTAAAATCCGCCCATTGATTGTAAAGCCATGGGCGGATTAATACGCTATCTGACCAGAGTTATTCCTGATGGGTTGCTCCTCAGCATGGCCCACGTCCGCTTCACCTGGTTCAACAAATGTAAACGGTTTGCAGGATTAAACTTTAAGTGTAAACTTGAGGCAGAATTAATCATTAAAAACTGTCAACTTTTTTCAGGATGAGGCACTGCTTTTCTACAAAGAAAAAGTCCCTAACGGGGCTAATCACAGACGGAATTTCCTAAAGTTAAAACTACTCTTTTTTAAAAGCACCACCAATTGCCTTCTCCACCATTTTTTTAGACCCTACATAAAACGGGGTTCGTTCGTGCAAATCTTTTGGTTTTATTTCCATCACCCTGCCTTTACCGTCTGATGCCATACCCCCTGCTTGCTCGGCAATAAACGAGAGGGCATTGCACTCATACATCAAACGCAGCTTGCCGCTGGGGTCTTTGGCCGTGGCGGGATAGATGTAAATGCCGCCTTTTAGCATATTGCGATGAAAATCTGCGACCAGCGAGCCAATATACCGTGCGGTATAGTTGTTGTCTTTGCAGTAGTGGATATACGACTTTACCGAATCTGAAAAAGAATTGGCAGAACCCTCGTTGATGGAATAAATTTTTCCCTCCTCCGGCATCTTCATGTCGGGGTGCGAAAGCACGTACTCACCCAGCGTAGGCTCATAGGTAAATCCGTTTACGCCATGGCCCGTGGTGTACACCAGCATGGTTGATGATCCGTACAGAATATAGCCGGCAGCCACTTGTTCGTCACCCGTCTGCAAAATATCCTCGTCATTGATCGGCTCGCCTTCCTTTGTTTTTCTGCGGTAAATCGAAAAAATGGTTCCAATGGAAACGTTCACATCAATGTTAGAAGAACCGTCCAGCGGGTCAATAGCGATAATGTACTTACCATCGTTGGTCAAGTCTACAAACGACTCCGTTTCTTCGCTGATCAGCGCAGCGGCCTCCCCTCCTTTGGTCAATGCACGGGTAAAGCGAATGTTGGCCAACACGTCCAGCTTTTGCTGTTGGTCGCCAGCCGTATTTTGCGAGCCCATGGCACCCATAATATCAATCAACCCTGCCTTGTTGATTTCGCGGTTCACCACTTTACTGGCCAAGGCAATGTCGCGCAGCAATTGCGATAGTTCGCCACTGGCATATTGAAACTGATCTTGATTGTTTTTAATGAATCGATCTAAAGCAGTGCCAATCGGCAACGCAATTCGTGAGGCTTCCATGTAAGAATTTCAGATTACAATTACTGATCTAAGATTTCTGTGGTCTACTTCTGTTGTCTCTAATTCCATGGCAAATATAAATTGCAAACGATTGAAATAGGTATATGATAAAAAATTAACTTTAAAAATTCTTTATGCAATCTTTGTGCTTTTGATTTCTAAAGCCACAACTACTTACACCACAGAGATGGACATCTTTAAGTTTGGGGGCGCCTCGCTCCAACTGCCCGACCGCATCAAACAGGTTGCCGGCATCATTCAACAGCATAAGGAAGAAAAGTTATTGGTAGTGGTTTCGGCCATGGGTAAAACCACCAATGCCCTTGAGGAGGTAGTCGCATTGGCGATGGCCAAAAAAGATTTTACCACTCAATTGGGAGCCATCAAAAGTTATCATGTTAACCAAGCGAAAACGCTCAACGTTTTACCGGGCGTTGAACCGGAACTCGCTCGTTCATTCGAACAAATTGAGCAATTGGCTAACCAAGTGGGCGAATACGATTTCATCTATGATCAAATTGTCGCGTTTGGGGAATTAATCGCCTCAATCATTTTTGCGGAATACCTCAAGTCCGTAGGGTTGCCGGCAAAATGGGCTGATGCGAGGCAATACATCAAAACCAATAATGCATACCGCGAAGCCAAAGTAAATTGGCGCGAGACCGAAAAGATGGTGGACTCAATGCAACACGAAAAGTTGTTGGTTACTCAAGGCTTTATCGGATCAACAGCTGAAGGCTTTACCACCACGCTGGGGCGCGATGGGTCAGATTTTACTGCAGGCATTTTTGGATTTTGCCTTCGCGCGAAATCGGTAACGATATGGAAGGATGTGCCCGGAGTAATGAGTGCCGACCCGAAACGAAGAGCCAATGTAGTAGTGTTTGAAGAACTCCCCTACAAAGAAGCTGCTGAGATGACTTACTTTGGCGCATCGGTCATTCATCCGAAAACGATTAAGCCATTGGCGAACCGCGGCATTCCACTGTGGGTGAAAAGTTTTATTGACCCCGCCCTTCCCGGAACGAAAATACATGAATGCAAAGTGCACAAACTGCCCCCATTGATTGTGTACAAGCAAAATCAATGTTTGATTTCGTGCAAAGTCACCGACTATACTTTTGTGGACGAGCCTCAGTTGGCCGTCATCTTTAAAGCCATCAGCGAACACAACGTTCGCATCCATTTGATGCAGAACTCAGCCATCTCATTTTCGTTTTGTGTTGACTATCGCGAGAGCAAAATCATGAAATTGATTGAAGCCTTGGGGCAGCAGTTTGAAGTGTACTTCAACACCAACCTGACGCTGATTACCGTTAAGAATTACGATTCAAAAACATCGGCTGAATTTCGCGCCACGCCCGGTTTAATATTGGAACAGTCCTCGCGTTCAACGCTCCAGATTTTGGTGAAGGGCAACGCTTAGTGCCTAAGTCTATATTTGGTAAAAAATAAGTTAATCACTAAGGCACTGAGATACTAATTTTTAGTAAATTTTTGCGTAAGTAGTGAAGTCATAAAATTATCAATCGACCGATCCAAAATCTCAAACACTTCTTGAAAATCAGCCTCTGTGCCATAGTAGGGATCGGGTACATCTCCGCGGCCGTGGGGATCAAAATCACGCATCAATTTAATTTTATGGGTGTGCTTATTTGCACCAGCCAGCCGCAGTATGTTGTGAAGGTTTGAGCCATCCATTGCTACGATCAAATCAAAATTTTCGAAATCACCAGGTGAAAGTTGTCTCCCTACGTGATTTATTTCTATCCCGTTTCTTTGCGCATTCTTAATGGTGCGTGGGTCAGGCGTATCACCAACGTGATAGTTGGCCGTGCCGCATGAGTCTGCGTGAAACGATTGGTCAAGGCGTGTGTTTTGCAGCTTGTGTTTAAAAATCGCCTCGGCCAAGGGCGAGCGGCAGATATTGCCGAGGCAGACAAAAAGAATTTTCATGGCAGCGGCAAAAATAAAGAGTACCTCAACACCGACAAGCAATAACCTCAAAAACAGTAATTTTCTGTATTTTAACCGACTGAAAATATCCATAAGAAAATAGAACATGACCGACAATTTAGAACTCGAAAAAACCCTCTGGCAAGCGGCCGACAAACTCCGCAACAACATGGATGCTGCGGAATACAAGCATGTGGTGCTTGGACTGATTTTCCTGAAATATATTTCAGATGCTTTTGATGAACTCCACCAAAAATTAGAAGCAGAGAAAAACGAAACTGGTGCCGATCCCGAAGACAAAGACGAATATACAGCCGAGAGGGTTTTTTATGTGCCACCGCAAGCACGGTGGAAATCGCTGCAAGGCAGAGCCAAACTGCCAACCATTGGCAAAGACATTGACGATGCAATGGATGCTATTGAAAAAGACAACCCTTCACTGAAAGGCGTTTTGCCTAAAGACTATGCAAGACCTGCACTAGACAAACAACGATTGGGCGAACTCATTGACTTGATTGGTTCTATTACGTTGAGCAAAGGCGGAAACGGAAAAGGCAAAGATGTTTTGGGCTTTGTGTTTGAATATTTCCTCGGACAGTTTGCAGATGCCGAAGGCAAAAAAGGCGGACAGTTTTACACGCCTCAAAGCATTGTGAAAATATTGGTTGACATGCTTGCACCTGCACCCGAAAGCCGAGTGTATGACGGTGCTTGCGGAAGCGGTGGAATGTTTGTGCAAAGCGAACGCTTTATTGAAATGCACGAACACCGCAAAGGCAAAATTTCAATATTTGGACAAGAGAGTAATCCAACCACTTACAAATTAGCGAAAATGAATTTGGCTATTCGTGGGATTGATGCAAAGATTGAGTTGGGCGACACTTTGATGAACGATAAATTTCCCGAACTGAAAGTGGATTACGTAATTGCCAATCCGCCTTTCAATGTAAGTGATTACAACATCAACAAAGCCGAAACCCATAAATGGAAATATGGTGTACCGCCAACAGGAAATGCCAACTACGCTTGGTTGCAATTGTTCATTAGCAAATTAGCACCGTATGGCACGGCAGGCGTTGTGTTGGCAAACGGCAGTATGAGTTCTGAAATTGCCACCGAAGGACAAATCAGAAAAGAATTGATTGAAAACGATTTGGTAGATTGTATGGTTTCGTTGCCTTCGCAATTGTTTTACAACACACAAATACCAGCTTGTTTGTGGTTCTTGGCTCGTAATAAAGAAGGCAACAGCAAATTCAGAAACCGCAACAACGAAATACTTTTTATTGATGCCCGAGAATTAGGCACCATGATAAGCCGTAAGCAAAAAGAGTTAAGCGAAAAAGATATTGCCAAAATTTCAGACACTTACCACAATTGGAGGGCTTCGGCAGGCTCAGCCCCCAAATATGAGGACATTGCAGGGTTTTGTAAATCTGCTACCATACAAGATGTTCGCAAAAACAACTACATACTTACCCCAGGCAGATATATTGACTTTGCAACAGCCGAAGAGGATGGACAAGCATTTGAAGAAAAGATGCAGCACCTGACGGCAACACTTAAAGAGCAAATGCAAAAGGCACAAACCATTGATGAAAGTATTAAAGCCAATTTGAAGAAAATCGGGTATGAATTCTAAACAGAAAATATCCATCCGTTTTTTTGACGACCGTGAGGTGCGTGCCGTTTGGGATGAGCACAATGCCAAATGGTGGTTTTCGGTATTGGATATTGTGGCGGTATTGCGGGATGAAAGCGATTACACCAAAAACCGAAACTATTGGAAATACCTGAAAGCCAAATTAAAGAAAGAAAACAGCCAAGTGGTTAGTGCCACTACCCAGTTGAAATTTTTGGCTCCCGATGGCAAAAGGCGGTTAGCGGATATGTTGGATTATGAAGGCATTATTGCCTTAGGCAAAGAATTTCCGAGCAAAAAAGCCAACCGATTTATTGAATGGTTTACCTATAGCGATGAAAGCATTGACGGAAAAAGCAAAACCAAAGCATACGCCCTTTTTGAAACCAATTTTATAGAAAGCATAGAAGTAGGAACCACGAAAGGGCTGCAACAAATACATGCCTATTTGTTTGGCGGTTTGTATGAATTTGCCGGGCAAATAAGAACCAAAAATATTGCTAAAGGAGGTTACAGATTTGAATATGCCAGCAACTTAAAAAACACATTGAAGCAAATAGACAAAATGCCCGAAACAACCATAGCGGAAATAGCCGATAAATATGCAGCCATGAACAAGGCACACCCCTTTATGGAAGGCAATGGCAGAAGCACCCGAATTTGGCTGGATTTGATGCTGAAAAAACAACTGAAAGTTTGTGTGGACTGGAGTAAAATAAGCAAAGCCGATTACATAAACGCCATGATAATAAGCACGGTGGACAGCAGCGAACTACTGAAACTAGTAAAACGAGCCTTAACCACCGACATACACAGCCGTGAAATGTATATGAAGGGAATTGATTACTCGTATCATTATGAGGAGAATTAACCTTACTTGAAGACGATGAAACAAAAGAAAGTATTTCAACTGAATATGATAC
>JBJTHA010000059.1:0-3996 GCA_046094265.1 Cytophagales bacterium | reverse complement strand
GGAGAAAGCAGATATCCATCTTTATGTCACCCGTCAATGTGCATGTCAACCGTATGCCGGTGGGTGGCACTATTTCTTATTTCAAATATCATCCTGGCAAATACTTAGTAGCGTGGCATCCCAAATCAAGTACCGAAAACGAACGCACCACGGTTGCCACCAAAATGAATAATGGCACTGAGGTATTGTTCCGCCAAATTGCAGGCGCCCTGGCGCGAAGGATTAAATGGTATGTGCAGCAAGGTCAGGCGTTAAAACAAGGAGACGAATTCGGTTTTATCAAATTCGGGTCGCGTGTAGACATCTTTTTACCACTTGACGCGAAAATCAATGTGAAAATTGGCGATGTAACTAAGGGTGGCCGCACGGTAATAGCTGAACTCTAATTGCCATTTCCAAAATTCAACCACTCAAATAAAGTTTATCCAAACGGGCGTTATACTCGTTTGCTTGCCCTACCTTTATTGCATTGTTAGTCTTCGGCCCGCGAGCTGGCATGTGAAATCGTAGCGGGCACACACTTTATGACTCAGAATCTCAAATTTGCCACTCATCAACAAGAGTTTTTTAAGACACTCTCGCAACGCGTAAACCAATATTTCCAAACCAATGGTATTGAACGGACCGCCAACTCGGAAATGGTGATCAAAACGGTGTTCATGTTTTCGCTTTACTTCATTCCGTACTTTATCGTAATGAGCGGTGCCACCGCAAATGTTTGGGCGCTGTGGGGGCTTTGCATTGTAATGGGATTTGGAATAGCCGGCATTGGGCTATCGGTGATGCACGATGCTAATCATGGATCGTACTCTACCAAGCCGTGGATGAACACGCTGCTGGGCTTTTCGCTCAATGTGATTGGTGGCCATGCTTTCAACTGGAGAGTTCAACACAATGTATTGCACCATACCTACACCAACGTGCACGATGTGGATGAGGACATTAGCCCACGAGGTGTGTTGCGAATGGCGCCTTCCTCAAAGTGGTTGCCGATGCACCGTTACCAACACATATATGCTTGGGTGTTTTATGGATTGATGACTTTTGTGTGGGTTTTGGTGAAGGACTTTAGCCGCTTAATCAAATATGAAAAGGATGGTTTGGTAACAAGGAATAGAAGTACCGCTGTTGCAGAATGGGTCACTATGCTCGTGTCAAAGGTTGTTTACCTCGGATATACAGTCGTGCTACCAATGATAGTGCTGCCCGTTACTTGGTGGCAAGTGTTGATCGGGTTTTTTACTATGCATTATATCGCAGGCTTTATTCTTGCGATTATTTTTCAACCAGCCCACGTAATCGATGGTACCGAGTATCCGTTACCTGACGAAAAAGGGAACCTTGAAAACAACTGGGCAATCCACCAGCTGCACACTACCACCAATTTCGGACATAAGGAAAAATTGTTTTCGTGGTATGTGGGCGGATTAAACTATCAAGTAGAGCACCACTTGTTCCCTAACATTTGCCATGTACACTACCGCAAGTTGGCAGCCATTGTAGAGCAGACAGCCAAGGAATTTAACCTGCCCTACAAAACAAAGGAAACTTTTTGGGAAGCATTGGTTGCCCACACTCGCCAGCTTCGCATATTGGGCCAAAAGCCGGAAGGTGCATTGTCGCCCTCGTTAACGCCTGCGTTACAATAGTCTCATTTTTCTTCGACCGTAAACACGTTTTCGTTTCGGAGTAGTTTATTGATCAGGTTCAATGTGATCTTTTTAAATCTCATTGCTGCCCATGCCGCGATGCGAACACCAGTCTGTCGAGGCCGTATTGATTACAATTCCTGACTTTTTAGTTTTCTTGAATATCATCCACGTGGCCACACCCAGATTGATCCGGAACGTAGAGTCATAGCCAATCAATTCAATTTTCTCGAATCCCAATTGCGATTGATCGATGATCGGTCGGCCTTGTTCGTAGCCTAGGAGTGCTCCATCATTCTCGTCAGATGATAGCTTCAGTACTTCTCCATTTTTTAAGTCCGAGAGCCTTTTTGTAAAATGATTGGTGTTAGGCTGACTTCAGCGCTTCGGCTCCCGCCACAATCTCCAAAATCTCTTTGGTGATCGCGGCTTGGCGCGTTCTATTGTAGGTTAACTTCAATTCTTTTAGCAATTCACCTGCGTTGTCCGTGGCTTTATCCATCGCTGTCATGCGGGCACCATTTTCTGCCGCGTTGGAGTCCAGAACCGCTTTATACAATTGTACCTTCAATGACTTAGGGATCAAGCCAGAAAGTATTTCTTGTTGGTTCGGCTGATAGATATAATCGATTTGAGTTTGACCGTCAGCAGAATGGTTTTCTGTTGGTGGCAAAATGGGCAAAAATTGCTCGGTGCGCAAGATTTGAGTCGCTACGTTTTTGAATTCGTTGTAAACAATCTCAACCTTATCAAACTCACCTTTTTGGAAAGCAGACATCACATGTTCACCAATCTTGGCAACTTCTTCAAAAGATAAATTGTGAAACAACTGCCAGTATTGATCAATAGATTTTGATTTGCGCTTTTCAAAGTATTCAAAGGCCTTTTTGCCTAAAGGCAAGTAGGTTACGTTACCAAGTTTTGCCTGTTCTGCGTACTTCTCTTCCACCAAACGCTGGGTAGCCTTGAAGATTGAGCTGTTAAACGCTCCGCATAGCCCGCGGTCAGAAGTAATGGCAATAATCAAGATCCTTTTTTCTTCACGCACGTGGCTGTACCAAGCTTGTCCGTCCGTTTCTGCCGAAGACAAATTTTGGAGAAGCGCATTCATCTTTTTTGCAAATGGACGCATCTGCATAATGCGATCTTGCGACTTGCGCAACTTCGCGGCCGCCACCATCTTCATGGCTTTGGTTATCTGCTGCGTAGAGATGACTGACGTGATTCTACTTTTTACTTCTTTTAAACTAGGCATTTTCTTTGATTCGTTAATTATCTAATTCGGTGATTTACTGATTTGATGGTTCTGTAATTGCCAATGCAACACCGAACTCATCATCGAATCAACTCATCATCGAATTATCGAATTAGTATTTTCCTGCAAGCTCCAACGCTACCTTCTTCACTACTTCAGCATCGGCATCTTCAAACTTGCCAACTGCGAAGTTTTGCAAAACAGTCTTGTGTTGCGCTCTCATCAACGTTAAAAACTCGGTTTCAAATTCTTTCACCTTGGCAACCGGCACGCGGTCAATGTACCCTTTGGTAGAAGCAAGAATAATAGCTACTTGTTCTTCTACACGAAAAGGCTGGTACTGTGGCTGCTTAAGCACCTCCACGTTTCTGCGCCCGCGCTCAATGGTAAGTTTAGTAGCGGCATCCAAGTCAGAACCAAATTTTGCAAACGCCTCCAATTCGCGGAACTGGGCTTGGTCAAGCTTCAAGGTACCGGCTACTTTCTTCATTGACTTAATCTGAGCCGAACCACCCACGCGCGATACCGAAATACCTACGTTAATCGCAGGGCGGATACCTGAGTTGAAAAGATTGGTTTCCAAGAAGATCTGACCATCGGTAATTGAAATTACGTTGGTTGGGATATAAGCTGAAACGTCATTGGCTTGCGTTTCGATAATGGGCAAAGCTGTTAATGAACCTCCACCTTTTACCAAGTGCTTGATAGAAGCAGGAAGATCGTTCATGTTACGTGCGATTTCATCGTTGTTGATCACTTTCGCAGCACGCTCCAACAAACGTGAGTGCAAGTAGAACACGTCACCAGGATAAGCTTCGCGGCCTGGAGGCCTTCTCAACAACAAAGATACTTCGCGGTAAGCTACTGCTTGCTTCGACAAGTCGTCATAGATTCCCAACGCAGGCCGACCGGTGTCGCGGAAGAATTCGCCAATTGATGCACCAGAAAATGGTGCGAAGAACTGCATTGGCGCTGGGTCAGAAGCGGAAGCAGAGACAATCACTGTATAAGGCATCGCGCCTGCTTTCTCTAGCGTAGCAGCAACACCCGCTACCGTTGAAGCTTTTTGGCCAATGGCTACATAGATACAAT
>JBJTHA010000058.1:0-12792 GCA_046094265.1 Cytophagales bacterium | reverse complement strand
GAGAAACAGGCGAAGATAAGACAATCAAAGACAAACAGAAATTCGGATTGAACACATTCCGCTATGGTTTTTACGGACGTGTAGGTATTGGAAACTTCAGCCTCTTTGGCAATTACAACATCACACCGGTTTTTGATACGGCCGAGGCACCATCAAATTCGACCATGAATACCATGACCATTGGCATTTCCATTAGTGGGTTCTGAGTGAGAAGCGAGTCGCCTGGTTACTTACCTACAAAATTGGGTTTTCGTTTTTCCAAAAACGCTTGCACACCTTCTTTGTGATCTGATGTAGCACCCGCGATCTCTTGGCAATATGCCTCATACTCTAACATCTCGTCTAAATTAGTGGTGGCCGATTTATTCAACATTTTTTTGATCAGGCCGATGGCCTTGGTGGGTGCTTTGGAATAAAAGTCAGTATAGCCTTTTACGGCCGCGTCCAACTCAGATGCCGGTGTCACCTTGTTGACTAAGCCCATTTTTAATGCTTCTGAGGCAGCGATTTTATTGCCCAATGTGCACATCTCAAAAGCCTTGACCATCCCTACCAATCTTGGCAAAAAATATGACGAACCCGAGTCTGGTACCAAACCAATATTGATAAATACCTCGATCAGGGATGCTTCTTCCGATGCAACAATCACATCACATGCCAACGCCAGCGAGCAACCTGCACCGGCCGCTACTCCATTCAATCGGCACACAATGGGCTTGGGCAATTGCCGCATGGCCGTGATGATGGGGTTATAGCGCTTATGCAAAGACTCCAAGAAAGATCGCTTGCCTTGGCTTGCGCTGTCTTTTAAATCTTGCCCTGAGCAAAATGCCTTACCTGCACCTGTCAGCACTACTACCCGTACGGCATCGTCTTTTGCTACTGCCTTTAAGACATCCTGCAACTCGTAGGTAATCGCATCATTCAATGCGTTGTACACTTCCGGACGATTCAATGTGATGGTGGCTACCCCATTGCTGGTCTCGCATGTGATAAACTTGAAGTCCATTTGATTAGATTTTTATTTGATCGAAAAACAATTACTAACGAATCGTCTAAAAAAGCACCATCACGCCAGAATACCCGATGACAAAGCCGACCAAAGCACCCTGCAACACCTCGCGCAGTGTATGGGCACCCAGCACCAACCGGGCAGACATCACTAGTCCAGCAAGGACTATCAACCCAGCTGTTGGCACTAACAAGCGGGGTTCTTCCATCGCTTTGTTCAACGGCACCAAAATGCCCACTGCACCAGCAACTGCGATGCTATGGATGCTGATCTTGAAAAAAAATGTGATCAGCAAGGACGCCAGTACCAAGGCAAAAACAATCAGCATCAACTTGTTTAAGTCTGGGAGAGGCAGCATGTTATAAAACAACATTGCCACTGCTCCATAAATGATTGTGATGACGGAAAATGGAAAAATCCTTTGTTGGCGATTTTGAAGCGTCAGCGAGTCAATTGCTCTGAATGAGCGCAGCATTAGCAACATCAATGCGGGAAATAAAAAGGTGACAATAAAAACAAACGCTAGTATTGACCATGCATGCCCTTGAGGGCCCATCACCATGGCGGGAAAAAAAGCCCCAAGTAAAACCACTTGGTAAGTACTGAGCAATAGCGGATGGAAAACAAACGAAAGAACCTGAGCAAGTGAACGAACCATCATATCTCTTTTCTCAGGCGCGCCACGGGAATATTCAATTGCTCGCGGTACTTTGCCACGGTGCGCCTGGCAATGTTATACCCTTTCGCATTCAGCAAGTCTTCTAGTTTATCATCGGGGTGAGGCTTGCTCTTGTCTTCACTGTCAATCAAATCTTTGATAATCTGCTTCACTTCGCGGCTGCTCACCTCTTCGCCTGAGTCCGTTGCGATACCTTCCGAGAAAAAATACTTCAATGGGTAAATGCCGAAGTCTGTCTGCACCGTCTTGCTACTGGCTACGCGGCTCACGGTCGAAATATCCATGCCAATGATCTGTGCAATATCTTTCAAGATCATCGGTTTCAACTTCGTCTCGTCACCTTGCAAGAAGTAGTCGTATTGAAAATCGACAATGGCCCGCATGGTGCGTAGCAGTGTATGCTGGCGTTGTTTGATGGCATCTATAAACCATTTGGCGGCATCCAGCTTTTGCTTGACAAACGATACGGCCTCTTTTAACTTCTTATCTTTCTTATCACTGCGGTCATACGCTTGCATCATGTTGGAGTACGAGCGGCTGATGCGCAGTTCGGGAGCGTTGCGCGAATTCAGTGAAAGCTCTAACTTCCCATTGTTGTTCACCAAGATAAAGTCGGGAATCACATATTGATTCTTGACCATGCCCGCAGCCACCTCGCCTCCTGGCTTCGGGTTCAACCGAACAATGAGTTCAATAGCATCTTTGATGTAATCCTCGTCATCTAAGTCAAGTTTCTTTTGAATCTTCGCATAATGCTTTTTGGTGAACTCTTCATAGCACTCGGCTAATATTTTCTTGGCAACAATTACATCTACATCTTGCCCATCATCCATGCGCTCCAGCTGCAGTAACAAACACTCTTGCAAATTGCGAGCTGCGATCCCTGCAGGGTCAAAAGTTTGAATTTTTTTGAGGATACCCTCCACTTCCGTGAATGTGGTATCGACACCTTGAGAGAATGCAAGATCATTTACGATTGACTCCAATTCCCTCCGGATGTAACCATCGCCCTCAATGCTGCCAATTAATTGTTTACCGATGGCTTCTTGGCGGTCCTTTAGACCCAAAAATCCAAGCTGGGTAAGTAGCGTTTCTTGCAACGAGGTACCATTAGCCATGGGTATCTCGCGCTCGTCATCATCCTCGCCATTATCGGTGCTGGTTTTGTAGCTGGCGTAATCATCGTCACGCAAGTAGTCGTCTATGTCTAGCTCATCGTTTTTTTCCTCTTGTGCCGCCTCGTCTTCATTGGTGTCATCTTGCTGATTATCAACCGATGAATCCTCTTCATCTCCCCCTTCTTCGAGGACGGGGTTTAGCTCCAATTCTTCTTCGATGCGCGCCTCCAACTCGGCCGTGGGCACCTGCAACAGTTTGATAAACTGAATCTGCTGGGGCGACAGTTTTTGCTGAAGTGATTGACTAAGACCTAAGCGCTGCATGCGATGGATTTGTGCCCAAATTTACCACATTGGCTCGGTAAGCAAAATCGCGGCCAGAAAAATACTTTAGATTTTACAATTGGGATTTTAGCTTTTAGATTTGCGCCCTATGCAACGTACTAAGATCAAAGAATTACTTTCTTCGGAACCAAAAGGGCAACTGGTGAAGGCGCAAGGTTGGGTCAGAACTTTTCGAAACAACCAATTCATCGCACTCAACGATGGATCTACCATTAATAACATACAAGCCGTTGTGACATTGAACGCAGTTGACGATACATTGCTGAAACGGATCACAACTGGTTCATGTCTTTCGATAGTGGGAGCGTTAATTGCTTCGGTTGGGAAAGGACAAGCCGTTGAAATTAAGGTAACACAGCTAGAAGTGTTGGGTGACAGCGATCCGGAGAAGTTCCCGTTACAACCAAAAAAGCATTCGCTGGAGTTTTTGCGGGAAATTGCCCATTTGCGTGTGCGCACCAACACCATTAGTGCCGTAATGCGCATGCGGCACGCCATGGCGTATGCCATCCACAAGTTTTTTAACGACCGAGGTTTTACCTATGTGCATACACCCATCATCACGGGGTCTGATGCTGAGGGTGCCGGAGACATGTTTCGGGTAACCACCTTAAACATTAACCAACCTCCGCTTGATGAAAACGGACTCGTAGATCACAAACAAGATTTTTTTGGTCGCGAAACTAATCTCACAGTGTCGGGTCAGTTAGAAGGTGAAACTTATGCGCTTGCGTTGGGCGACATTTACACTTTTGGGCCCACATTTAGAGCGGAAAACTCAAACACAACACGACACCTGGCAGAGTTTTGGATGATTGAGCCGGAGATGGCCTTCTACGACATCAACGACAACATGCAATTGGCCACTGATCTTTTGCAGTACCTGGTTCGATATGCGTTGGATAATTGCAAAGATGACCTCGAGTTTTTGAACAAACGCGTGCAAGAAGAAGATGCTGCAAAACCACAGGAGCAGCGCAGCGAGTTGGGTCTGCTAGATCGATTGAAGTTTGTGGTTGAAAATGATTTTCAACGACTCACGTACACCGAAGCAATTGACATCTTGCGTAACTCCAACCCCAATAAAAAGAAGAAGTTTCAATATCTAGTACAACAATGGGGCGTTGATTTACAATCGGAGCATGAACGTTACTTGGTAGAAAAACATTTCAAAAAACCAGTAATCCTGTACAACTATCCAAAAGATATAAAAGCATTTTATATGCGCCAAAACGATGACGGCAAAACCGTGGCGGCCATGGATGTGTTGTTCCCCGGCATTGGCGAAATCATTGGCGGCTCGCAGCGCGAAGAGCGTTATGAAAAACTATTAAATCGCGTACAAGAGATGAATTTGCCTGAGAAAGACCTGTGGTGGTACCTTGATCTTCGCAAGTTTGGTTCTGCCCCGCATGCCGGATTTGGCCTGGGCTTCGAGCGATTGATTTTGTTTGTGACGGGCATGACCAACATCCGTGATGTGATTCCGTATCCAAGGTTCCCCAAGAGTGCGGAATTCTAGATGCAGAAGTTAGAATGTAGAAGTAAGAAGATAAGAATTGGTGGAATTAAAGCGCAACAAAATTTAATGCGTCAAAACATTAGCACGTCAGAACGTCCACACATCAACATGTAGTATAAATGGAGACCATCGAACTCTCGGGTATTATTGGAATGATTGCACTGGCTGCTTTGGCCACAAATTTCATTGTCGGTATTTTCATTTGGTCGAACCGCGCGTTTCTCCTCCCCTATGGTGTTTCATTTTTGCAACTGCACAAATTCACGGGCTACTCAGCGGCTATCGGCATATTATTGCACGTGGTTCTCATTCCGCTCGATCCAAAATCCGGCTTCACATGGAGTGACTTGTTATTGCCCGCGTGGACGCAGCACCAGCCCTTGGCCAATACCTTTGGTTCTGTGGCTTTGTACCTGATTGGTGTAGTGATCATCAGCTCGTATTACAAGGGAAAAATTGAATCAAAAACTTGGCGCACGTTACATTTTCTAAGCTACTTCGCTGCCGTACCTCTCATCTTACACAGCATCATCACCGACCCAAAACTCGAAGGCAGACCTATTGACTGGTTTGATGCAGAGAAACTGTTTGTGGTGGGTTGCTGCGTTGTGATTTTTACGGTATCAACCTATCGGTTTTTAATGAGGAAGAAGGACGCGGGATAGAGGCTGGATACTAAATCCATCGTAGGTAAACTTACAAACCAGCAACCAATTGCTACTTCCTCTTGATCGCCAACAAGGGTGTGCTGCCCAGATAGGCGAGTGTTCTTGTCACACTTTTGGCGAACAATTTTTCTTCCAAGCTTAGTTTGTGCGTAAAGGTGGTAAGCAGATCGGCCTTTGTCTCTTTGATGAACGCGTCAATGGCATTGGGAACACTTTCATCCAATATTACCTTGAAGTCAATCATCTCATAGTTTGACTTTTTTATCATTTCCTCTGCGGCCAACTTTGCGCTCTCCACTTTCTTATCCATCGAATTAACCACGTGTATCATGTGTACGTGCGATCCGTAAATCCTCGCAAACTCCAGCACGATATTTAATTCTTTTTGAGTATCCTTTAGGTCTGATGCGTAAACAATGCGTTCAAAATTCTTGAACTTGGCAAATTCCGGCACTGCCAAAACGGGCACCAAACTATCGTCAATTACCGACACGGTGGTACCACCCAAGCGCACCTTTTTGAGTACCGATGCGTTGCGTGAGCCCATCGCCACAACATTTACTTTATGCTTGGTGGTATATCGCTTAACCATATCTGCCACCGTATGCGCTTTAATGGTCTTAAATTCAATCTTATAGTCACCCTTTACTTTTTCCTTCAGCTCATCAATCAATTTCGCGCCCTCCTCTTCTGATATAAGCATCAAGGCTTTCTCAATCTGCTTTGTCCGCAGGTTTACTTTAGGCACACCGTCAAAGCGTGCGATGTTGAGAATAATAAATTCCGCGTTCACCGCAGTCCCCATTCGTATGGCATATTCCATCGCGACTTTCGACAAATGTGAAAAATCTGTAAGCAGAACAATTTTGGGATGTGCCATAGTAAGAAGAATGACACCAAAATTAAATGATTCCAACAGAGTAAAAAAATGTAAATTTCGGATGTAGATAATTACCATTAACCATGAAAAATCTATTGTGGCTTGTTTTGATTTTCGGACAAACAACCGCTTGCGCACAAACCTCTCCGCAGAATATTTTGCGGCACATCAAAGTACTGTCCAATGATTCGCTGGAAGGCCGGGGAACCGGAAGTGCTGGGGAAAAATTGGCACTGGCGTACATTCAAAGTCAATGGCGGGAACTCAAACTGATACCGAAGGGAGATGGCAATACCTACACACAAAAATTCGCATTCAAATCCGGAATGCACGGTTCGGGTGAAGAGGGCACCAGCTACAACCTGGCAGGCTACATCGATAACCACGCGCCCTACACCATTGTGATTGGTGCACACCACGATCACTTGGGTTTAGGTTTGGAAAGCGGGTCGCTCGATGCCAACCCGAAAAATAAAATCCACAACGGAGCAGACGATAATGCTTCGGGCGTTGCTGGCGTAATAGAACTGGCACGTTACTTTCAAAATAACAAACAAAAAGAGAAGTATAACTTTTTGTTCTTGTGTTTCGGTGGTGAAGAGCTGGGATTGTACGGCTCCAAATACTATTCTGAAAATCCTACCATTGACTTGGCAAAAGTTAATTTGATGATCAACCTAGATATGGTGGGTCGGTTGGATCCTACCAATAAGGGTTTGATGGTGAGCGGCTCTGGTACCAGTGCCGCATTTGAGCCGCTGCTGAAAAACTTGTCAAACAATCAAGTGCAAATCAAAACGGATTCCTCGGGCATGGGACCATCGGATCACACCTCATTTTATTTAAAGAACATACCCGTCTTACACTTCTTTACTGGCTCACACAGCGACTACCACAAACCTTCCGATGACTGGGAGAAAATAAATTCAAAGGGAGAGCAGGACGTACTCAACGTTATTGTGCGACTGATTGAACAACTAGACAAACAGCCTAAACTCACCTTTCTACCTACCAAAAATAAGTCGATGAGTTCATCGCGTTCGTTTAAGGTGACGTTGGGCGTAATGCCAAACTACTCTTCCGCTGACCAAGGGCTGAAGGTAGACGGGGTAACCGAGGGTAAACCAGCACAAAATGCAGGAATACAGACTGGCGACTTAATCGTGCAAATCGGGGATTATGTGATTAAAGATATTCAAGGGTATATGGAAGCACTGGGTAAATTTGAGAAGGGGCAATCCGTGCCCGTCACCATCAAGAGAGGCGCGGAAATGGTGACAATAAAAGTTACGTTTTGACTTCCTAAAAATTAAAGATCGTTCCCGTGGAGTTTGTCTTGTTAATTGCAACTGGGCTTATTGCCATAGTAGTCATTCTCCATCACGCCCATAAGAGGGCGAATCAAAAAAAGCTCGCCCAAATTCGCTCAAACTGGGGAAAGCCGAAAAAGCAATCGTTCGACTTCGATTATATCGAACGGTTTGCAGATGTTACCAGTAACAATTCGTATCATCGCCTTACCGAACAAACGAAGCAGGACATTGACTTTAATTCTGTGTTTATGTTTGTAGATAGAACAACGAGTAGCGTAGGACAGCAGATACTTTATAAAACCCTCACTGAACCTTCGGTTGGCACATCGCCAGAACAAGAGAAACTTATCGAACTCTTCTCAGACAACAAGTCGCTACGGGAGAGTATGCAATTATTACTACTGCGGCTTAACAATGTCGCAGCCTATTCCATCTCTAACTTGTTGAAAGAAAGTCTTTTGATAAAGCCCAAATGGTTTTGGCTGCTCAAGCTTAACTTGCTTGCCATAGCAGTATGCAGTAGCTTGTCACTTTGGTATGACGTTTTTATTGTCGCCCTGATTTTTCCTTTGACGATCAATGCATTCGTTCACTACTGGAACAAAAGCAACACTTTTCAATTTTCTAGGTCGTTTCCCCAGCTTAATAACTTGGTTGAGGTTGCGAAATTAATTCTCAAGAGTGATGCGGTTTTTTTTGACAGCAATGTGGACGGTGGTATCCGCGAGTTGAGTCCGTTCCAACGCAAACTACTTTTGATCAGACTCAACGCTGAGAGCGATATTCAAGGGGAACTTAGTCAATTAGGCACCTATGTTACCGAGTTGTTTAAAGCATTTCTTTTAGTAGAGGTTTTTACACTTCATCGTATAGTAAAAGAGCTTGAGGGCAAAAAAATTTCAATCAGAATATTGATGGAATTTGTAGGAAAAATTGATAGCACTCTTTCGATAGCCTCGTTAAGAGCCGGAAGTTACAAAACGTGTATTCCGAAATTTTTATGTAAAGCTAGGGAGTTGGATATCAAACAGGCTTATCATCCGCTTATCGAAAATTGTACAAAAAATGATTTTTCCATAAGGGGGAAAAGCGTGTTGATAACTGGTTCGAATATGTCGGGTAAGTCAACTTTTCTACGCACAATGGCTATTAATTCAATATTGGCGCAAACGATAGGTACCTGTTTTGCAGATGAGTTTAGCACACCCAAGTTGAAACAATTCACTTCCATCAGGATAAACGATAACCTAGTGGATGGAAAAAGCTATTACCTCGAAGAAGTTAACGTAATGTCTGTGTTGTTGGAACAGGCAATGTTAGAACCACAAAATCTGTTTATACTTGACGAGGTGTTTAAAGGCACAAACACGATGGAACGAATTGCTGCGGGAAAAGCGATACTGTCGTTCCTGAACCAGCAACATCACATTGTGCTGGTTTCCACTCACGATGTTGAACTTGCTGAAATGCTAAAAGATGAATACGCCTTATTCCACTTCACTGAAGTTGTCGAGAACAACAAATTAACTTTTGATCACCAACTAAAACAAGGTCCGCTAACTACACGAAACGCAATCAAAATCCTGGAATTATCTGGCTATCCAACCAAACTTACTAATGAAGCAAAGCTGATTTACACTGGCCTTTCAAAAAGCGTATCTGTGAAAGCAGGCGCGAAAGCACAAACATAAATGACCAGCGGTGGAGGTTTTGGCGTATTTGGAGATGACCAAGGTCTGCCGAATGAGCTGCAAAACTTCTGAACTCAGACAGTTTTTTTAAATCAACCCCAAATTCTATTTTTACCACTTGATAATTGAGATTTTATGGGTCGTATTTTTGAAAAGAGAAAGCATAAGATGTTTGCCCGCTTCGATAAGATGGCGAAAGCATTTACCCGCATTGGAAAAGATATTGCAATAGCGGTGAAGAACAGTGGACCAAACCCAGATAACAATCCGAAATTGAGAATGGCGATTCAGAACGCTAAAGGCGTGAACATGCCCAAAGACCGTGTTGAAAACGCCATTAAACGTGCTTCCTCCAAAGAAGAGAAAGATTTTCAGGAAGTTGTATACGAAGGCTACGCACCACATGGCGTGCCCGTAATGGTAGAGTGTGCCACTGATAACCCCACCCGCACGGTAGCCAACATACGCCTTCATTTTTCAAAAAACGATGGCAGTATGGGCAATTCGGGCTCGGTGTCATTCCTATTTGAACGAAAAGGTGTTTTTAAGTTTGATCCCGCTAAATTGGGCCTTAATGCACTAGAGTTAGACCTGATTGATGCTGGTGCGGAAGACATTCAGCAAGACGAAGAAGAAATTACCGTATACACCAAGTTTACGGAGTTTGGCCATATGGCTAAATTTTTGGAATCTAAAAGATTGGATGCTAAGAGCTCGCAACTTCAATACATTCCAACCACCACCAAAGAACTAAGCGAAGCCGAGCAAGATGATGTACTCAAATGCATTGCCGCGTTAGAGGAAGACGATGATGTGCAGAACGTTTATCACAATCTAGCGTAGTACACATTTCAAATTTGGCGGTTGCCTAATTCGCACCTTTGCCAGAGTACGAAACTGGTCCACTGGCTTTGTAAAACAGCAAGATAGCTTTTCCGAAATATAGTTTTCGCAAAAACACAGAATCTAATGCATCGTGCTGGCTACTTTGAAGGAAATGCTCGGCATTAATGGGGACGCAAAATAGACTTACTTCTTTGCTGCAGTTCTATACAGCACTGTGCACATAGCTAAGAAGAAGCCTACTCCCAACAAGTGGTAGCCGCTTTCGCCTAGTGAACTGACCATACCATGCTCCAAATTCAGCGACTTCATGAAACTCTCGCTCACCACTATCAGGATGGCCGCGAAAACCCCTGTCAGTGCGCCTCCTGCAATTAAGCCCGTGGCAAATAAACTTCCCTTGCCGAGATCATCTTCCTCCTTGGCTTCGTTTTTCAAGGCAGCACGGTAGTCCACATAACCTTTGATGGCACCACCAATGAAAATGGGTAGAGTGGTGGCTAAGGGCAAGTATAATCCAATAGCAAAAGCCAGGGCTTTAATCCCGCACAATTCTATCATCACAGCGATGAACACACCGACCATCACAAATTGCCAATCAAGATTAAATGATAAAATGCCACGCGCCAAAGTGGCCATTAACGTGGCCTGGGGAGCTGGATATTTATCACTACCCACTGCGTGGTGGATATTTTGAGCCAGCATTTCTTGCGTGGGTGTATCAAGGACTTTTACCACAAGTCCTATTGCAATAGAAGAAACAATTGCTCCTATAAATAATGCCAATTGCTGGTACTTCGGTGTCGCACCCACGATGTAACCCGTTTTCAAGTCTTGAGATGTGCCACCCGCGTTTGCGGCCGCAATGCAAATCATACCCCCTACCACCAACGCCAAAGGCTCATATACTTTGCCACTCCAACCTACCGCAGTAAAAATCAAACACGTCCCCATCAAAGTGGCAATGGTCATTCCACTAATGGGGCTGTTGCTAGAGCCTACTAAACCTACGATTCTGCTGGCTACTGTTACAAAGAAAAAACCAAATACAATGATCAATACACCGATCAATAGTTTTTGAAGGAGTCCATCGCCCGGTAGGTTGGGTAAAATTGTGAGCAGGGCTATCAGAATGATGCTGCCGATGATTACTACCTTAAAAGAAAAGTCTCTATCGGTGCGCAGTACGCTGGCAGAACCTTTTTCGCTTAGCGATCCAACACTTTCTTTAAATGAACTAATGATAGTGGGTATTGTTTTTATCAATGTGATGAACCCACCGGCTGCAACAGCGCCTGCACCAATCTGCCGAATGTAGGCGCGGTAAATAGCATCTGCATAACTGGCAAAGGTGTGTGTTTCGGGATTCCAATTTCCCGGGCCACCGGCAGTACTGATGTCAGCCAAATAACCCAGCTTCACCAACTGCATGGCCATGGTATCTGCGGGAACCAGTGTAGCCAACAGGGGCGTCATGGCCCACCAGGCTAGTACAGAGCCTGCCACCAACACTCCAGATATTTTAAAGCCAATGATGTAACCCACGCCCAAATACTCTGGAGTGATCTCTCCACGTGTTGCAGCACTTGGCCAAAACTTATTGGCTTGGCTCGTGACAAAAGCGGGCGTCTCGGCAATCACATGAATCATCTTTTGTAACACAGCATAAACAAATGCCACGCCCATTCCCAAGAACGCAGTCTTCGCAAACTCACCGCCCTTTTCGCCAGCTTGCAGCACCGATGCACAAGCCGTGCCTTCCGGGTACGGCAACGTACCATGTTCCTTTACGATCAAAGATCTGCGCAGCGGTATCATCATCAACGTTCCCAACATGCCGCCAAACGCAGCCAAAATCAGAATGGTGAGGTAATTGAAGTAACTCTCGCCCACGCTCACGCCATTTTCACCTGGTGACAAAAACAAGAATCCCGGCAAGGTGAACACCACGCCTGCGGCTATGGACTCACCCGCAGAACCTGTGGTTTGAATGATGTTGTTTTCAAGGATGGTGGTCTTCAAAAACTTTCGGCCGAGGGTAATGGCAATAACTGCAATGGGTATAGAGGCAGAAACAGTGAGTCCGGCCTTCAACGCCAAGTAAACGGTAGAACAACCAAACAAGATGCCGAACAATACACCAAACACCACTGACTTAACAGTGAACTCTGCAATGTTTTGCTCAGGGGCTATGTAGGGTTTGAAGATTTTGGGAGCTTCCATCTTGACAGGATTTAAAGATTTAAGACGTGCGATTTAAGATTAATGGCTACTGTTTTTTTGAAACGATGGTATTGTAAACAATCAGCAACAAGGTTGTTAACAATCCAATGCCTGAAAGGGTGTACCACATCATGGCCGGATTGGTTTGCAAATAAGAAGACCGCAGCCAGTCTGCGATGATGCCGGCTGTGAATGATCCAATGGCTATGGGCATAAAAGCAAAACCCATAAAGGTACCCACTTGATCTTTTGGGGCGATGGAACTTACATACTCGTAAAACCGGGGTGCTTGCGTGGCTTCGCCAATGGCAAACACGGCCATGCCCACAATCGCTGCCAGCGTGGTGCCACCTGCACCGATGATGATCCAAGAGAGGCTTGCAATGGTAACGCCCACAATCATGGCGATAATTGGTTTCCACTTACTCACCAAGGCCGTAATCGGGATGGTCATCACGATGATGGTCCAAGCATCAACCGTTTCTAAAAATTCAAATG
>JBJTHA010000057.1:0-6330 GCA_046094265.1 Cytophagales bacterium | reverse complement strand
AAAATAAACTGTCAATTAATCTTAATGGTCTTTCTTTATGGCTTCTCTGTTTCGCAGGCACAAAATTTCACAGTCAGTGGCTATGTGTCAGATGCGGTGACGGGAGAAAAAGTGCCTGGGGTAAATGTGGTGCTGCCTGCCCTCGGAAAAGGTTCGAGTACGAATGCCTATGGTTTTTTTTCCATCACGCTGCCGGCTGGCGAACACACGCTGCAATTCAGTTTCATTGGCTACAACACGCAGCAAGTATCGGTGGCGCTCAACAAAGATGTTACGCTTACCGTGGAGTTGAAAGAAGATGCCCAGGAATTGAAAGAGGTGGAAGTGACCGCCACGCGAGAAGATGCTGTGAACGTGGTGCAGATGAGCAGCAACCGGCTTACGGCCAAGCAACTCAAACAGATACCGGTTGTTTTGGGTGAACCCGATTTGCTACGCTCCATACAACTATTGCCCGGAGTCACCACTGTCAATGAAGCCTCCAGTGGTTTCAATGTGCGCGGTGGTTCGGCCGACCAAAACTTGGTGTTGCTGGATGACGCCATTGTGTACAACACTTCGCACGCGTTCGGTTTTTTCTCCGTGTTCAATCCAGATGCCGTTAAAGAATTTGAATTGTTCAAAGGCGGTATCGCTGCCAATTATGGAGGGCGATTGTCTTCAGTGCTGGACGTGAAGCAGAAAGAAGGGAACCGGAAAAACTTTTCGGGCGCAGCTTCTATCGGCACTATTTTGGCGCGTGTGACGGCCGAAGGCCCGTTTGGGAAAAAAGAAAGTGACGGGGCACGAGGTTCGTATATAATTTCCGCCCGCAGGTCGTATGCCGACCTTTTTCTGAAGGCCGGTGTCATCAACAATCTAAAAGATGCCACGCTTTATTTCTACGATCTGAACGTGAAAGCGAACTACAAACTTTCTGAGAAAGACCGTGTGTATCTGTCCGGCTACTTTGGCCGCGACTCGTATCGCTATCCCGGTTTTTTTGCCAATCAATGGGGCAATGGCGCTGCCACACTTCGGTGGAACCACCAGTTCTCAAAGAAATTGTTTTCGAACACCACCGTTACGTACAGCAATTACGATTACAACTTAATAAACTACGAAAACAGCACCGGGTTTGAGTGGAACTCCAGCATTGAAAACTGGTCGGCAAAGAGTGATCTTACTGCCTACCTGCGCAACAATGAATTGAGTTTCGGCTTTCAGGCGCTGACGTACAATTTTCAGCCGGGCAATATCAAGCCATATGGCAACTCGGCCACTACGCCCACTACGCTTGAGCAAAAAATTGCTGTGGAGCCTGCCATTTATGTTAGCAATCAGCAAACGGTTTCGCCTTGGCTCACGCTGCAATATGGCCTTCGGGTGACTGCGTTTGCACGCATGGGCACCGAACGAATTCAGGATTATGCCAATAATCAACCTGTGGTCTATAATCCCCGAACGGGTCGCCACGAAAGTGGAGCGATTACCGGCTCACGCCTCTATCGTTCTGGAGAAAATATCAAATCGTACTATGGGTTCGAACCTCGCTTTGCTGCGCTGGCCAAACTCAACGACCGCCAGTCGGTAAAGCTTAGTTACAATCGTATTAATCAATACCTTCACCTCATCTCGAATACTACCTCGGCCACTCCGCTGGATATCTGGACACCCAGTGGGCCGTATTTGAAGCCGCAGATTGGCGACCAGGTTGCTGCGGGCTACTTCACTTCATTCGGCAATGGGTTTGATTTATCGGCAGAGACATACTACAAATGGATTAACAATGTGCCCGATTTTGTAGACGGTGCTGAGTTGCTATTTAATGATTTTGTAGAAACCGAAATATTGGCGGGTCGTGCGCGCGCCTACGGCCTTGAGATGCAACTGAAGAAAACCACAGGCAAACTTACCGGTTGGGCAAACTACACCTGGTCGCGTTCGTTGCGCACAATTCAGGGCATCAACAACGGAGAGGAGTATGCGAGCAACTATGATAAGCCGCATCAATTCTCGGTAACGGGAAGTTACGTGCTGACCAAACGCTGGACGCTGGCTGCGAACTTTGTGTTTGCTTCCGGAGCGCCCATCACCTACCCAGAAGGCAAATACAACTATGGCGGATTTATTGTATCGAGTTACAACAATCGTAATCAAGACCGCTTGCCTGCCTACCACCGGTTAGACATCAGCGCCACGCTCAAGACGAAAAATGGAAATGGTCAATGGGTTTTTGGTATCTACAATGCGTACAACCGGGTTAATGCCGCCACCATCTTCTTCCGCGAAAAGGTGAACGTGACCGATGCAGGTGTGCAGCACACTGGCACTACCGAGGCTGTGAAGTATGGTATTTTTGGCATCATCCCCAGCGTGAGCTACGAATTCAAATTTTAAATGAAAATAAAATCAACGGATATGAAAAAGATTGCATTCATTATTCTCTTCTCAATAATGCTTGCGGGTTGCGAGCAAGTGATAGACCTCAACATCCCGTCCACTACTTCGCGGTTGGTGATTGAAGGCGGAGTGTTTTCCCATGCAGATGGCCAGCCGCACGTTCAGCTTATCAAATTGAGCAAGTCAGTCGCCTTTTTTGACAAAAACAGTCAACCCGTTACCAATGCCACGGTGTCTGTGACGGACGGAACCACCAACTACGTTTTTCAACACACGGCAAACGGAGTTTATCAGTCGCTTCCTTTTGCCCCTGCCATGGGTAAAACGTATTCGCTCACGCTATTCTATCAAGGGGCCACCTACACCGCTTCGGAGGTGATGATTGCGCCCGTGCCTATCATCAATATGTATTTTGAATACAAAGACGTGGCGAATGACCCCTTTGCCGATGGCAATCAGAAGGGCTACCAAACGCAGATTGACTTTGCCGACCCGGCCGGAATCGAAAATTTTTACCTACGCAAAATCCTTGTCAATGGGGAGGAAACTTTTTTTGCCGACCCGGGAAATCGTTTCAATTCCATCACTGCCGATACCTACTTTGATGGTAAGCTGATTACGCAGGCAAAAGTAAACGATGAGTACCTGGCGCAACCCGAAGACGAAGTAGAGGCACAGCTTTTCAACATCAGCAAAAGGCAATATGAGTTTTACAATTTGTTGTTCACGCTTACCTCGGGCGGGTCACTGTTGGGCGATCCGCCCCCGGCCAGGTTGATTGGCAATGTTGAAAATAGCACTTCACCAAAAGACTATCCGTTGGGCTTCTTTCAAGTGGCCGGTATTGATACGCGATTGAAAGAAGTGCCCCGATAGAATCCAATGTAGCCCGTCAGAATAGAAAAGAAATGCCATCGTACCTAACACCAAAATCATGTTGCCTTTATGCGGACGCAGCAAGGTTTTTGCAACTTTCCAATGAATTTCAACCTTCAAATCTTATCGAGTAGTGCGATTCTAAATATCCGATTGTATTATTGGTGGTTTGTTGCACGTTTTTATATGCTCAAGAGAGAGTACGCAACCAAGTACAGCCCCTTCGTATTTTCGACTGAAAGTGTCCTCTACACCTTCGTTTTAGTCGCCTCCCGAAACTGCCTGGGAGTCATCTTTTTTCGCTTTATGAATAAGCGATTGAAGTAGGTCAGACTTTCGAATCCGGATTGGTAAGCAATTTCATTGATAGGCTTCTCGGACTCAATCAACTGTTCGCAGGCATTTCCAATTCGCAAATCGTTGACGTATTCACTCAATGTTTTGCCTGTAGCGCGTCTAAAAAATTTACAAAACGCACTTCGCGATAGGTGAACCAATGCGGCTACTTTGTCCAAGCTTATTTTTTCTACAGCATGTTTTTGTACGTATTGACAAATAATATTAATGCGCTTTTCATTTTCAGTGCCCCGCACGGCCCTAAAATGATCCGATGCCAGTTTCTTTGACTTTTGGGAAGTCAGTTTTTGCAAAATCAAAAACAACGCTGTTATTTTTTCGACACCTGACTTTTCGGGCAGATGAATAATTTGGTTCGTCAGTTCGCTGGAGGAAAAAGCCACACCTCGCGAAGCCGAAGCAAGAAGTACGGACACTTCCTAGAATTCGTTGAAGTGCAAAAAGCTTTGAATGAATTTTTGTGAGAACTGAATTACTACGGCTGATACATGCTTCTTTTTTTTAGATGCATTGCTTACCCACGTGTGAGGTAAATCCGGCCCTATTAAAACTAGATCGCCTGTTTCATAATTTTGGTAGCTGTCGCCCACCAGTCGCTTGCCGCTGCCTTGTGTAATAAGCGTGAGTTCATACTCCGGATGGTAGTGCCATTTGAATACAAAAGATGGGACAGTAAAGCTGTAAGCCAGAAATGCCAGATCACCTTTTTTGGTTTCGATGTCTTCAAACAGTGCCTTCATACCACAATGTTACTATGTGAATCTCGAAATTTACTTATAAACTGTCAATAGAGTGTTAGTATTTGCCATTGGGGTGCTGTTTCCGCAGGATGTAGCATCCTACTTTTGCTAAAATATTTTATGACACAACCACCATCTTCAGTTGCTTCGCTGTTGCAAAAGCCCTATCCGCTAACGCGAGATCAAATCGACTTTTACCAAGAAAACCGGTTCATTAAATTGAAACAAGTGTTTGATGCGGAAACCATCGCATTCTTTAATCAAGCCATTAGCAAGCAAGTAAATAAAATGAGCCAACCGGTAAAGCCACTCAATGAAAGAGGTACCTATGGCAAAGCATTTTTGCAGTTGTTCAACCTATGGCGTGAAAATGAAACGGTCAAGGAATTCGTTTTTAGCAAACGACTGGCCAAAATTGCTGCCGACCTTATGCGAACCGAAGGGGTGCGCCTTTATCACGATCAGGCACTATTTAAAGAAGGTGGTGGCGGCATTACTCCGTGGCATGCCGATCAATATTATTGGCCGTTGGAAACGGACAAAACAGTAACTGCCTGGATTCCGCTACAAGAAACACCAATAGAGATGGGGCCGCTTGAATTCAGTGCGGGCAGTCATCAAATTATCGAAGGCAGAGAACTGGCCATAGGTGATGAAAGCGAAGCTGTTATTCAACAACGCTTGCGTGTTACCGACTTTAAGCACGTGATTGAAGCCTTTGATGTGGGAGAAGTCAGTTTCCATTCAGGTTGGGTGTTTCACCGGGCTGGTGCCAACACAACCAACCAGATGCGAAAAGTCATGACGGTTATCTTTATGGATCGGGATATGAAACTAAAAAATCCCGACAACCGAAATCAAATCAAAGACTGGAATACTTGGTGCCCCGGTGCACTCATTGGCGAAATCATCAACACACCCATTAACCCGATTTTATACCAACGCTAGGTTTGATACCGTGAGGAAATGGACGCCCATGGCACATACCAAAGAAAATCTTTTTCATTGAGTCTGATCCAGTTTGCGTGGGAAAAAGTAAATGCCAATCTTTATTTTGTCATCGATCGTTTATTCCATGGAGAACAAAATAGATCTGCGCAGCGAAGAAGTACAAGACATCATCACGCAAATACCGCGCTGGCTACTGCGGTGGGGTATCACGCTTATTTTTGTTTTGTTTCTAGGGGCTGCTGGCCATAAGCTGGTTTATCAAATATCCCGATGTGATCAAGGCAACCGTGGTGGTTACTACCAACCCTGCACCCATCAACTTGGTAAGCCACACCTCAGGGAAAATTCTGTTGCTGAAAAAGCAAATGAACACATTGATAAAAGCGAAGTAATGCGTATGATGGCGGACTACTTCGTAGTAGTGTTGAAACTTCTGTAACGGGAGTGGAGCGAAGGGTGTAGCAGCTTGATAGGATGTTGCTACGGGAACAACTGCGTAAGTGGGATGATTCTCTTACTGATTATCAACTGAAGCGTATGATGGGAGAGTATCACGTACGGTTCTGTGAGAGGCTTGGGGTGAAATTCCCCTTGCCTACTCGACCGCGCGGACAGAGTAGTGGTCACCGCGCATTGGCACATTTACTTGCCGCATATTTCCGCGCGACAGCAAAGCAAGCAAAAGAGCCAATCTTTGCTACGCTCGATTGGACAATTAGAATGACTAGATCACGTTTGATAGACACTCATCAATAAACCCGCTATGATTGCAAATAATATCAAAATAGTTTTTCGTCAACTGACAAGAAGCAAGTCATTCTCACTTATAAATCTTATTGGATTAACTACAGGACTAACGGTTTGTTTGTTTATCACTCAATTTGTTTGGTTCGAGTACAGCTTTGAAAACTTTAATAAAAATGCAAACCGGACATACCGCGTAAATCTCTGCAATACCTCTAATGGAGTTTTTGAAGAAATTACAAAAGGAACGGTATCGGGGCTGGCTTATGCTATTAAACAG
>JBJTHA010000056.1:0-4323 GCA_046094265.1 Cytophagales bacterium | reverse complement strand
ATCAAGCACATCTCCTTTCCAAGTGATTGTCTTTGCGTAGATGGATTTGTGGACATAGAAAAAGCAAAGAGCATCACCTGCTCAGGTTTGGATAGTTACCACACTACCCAACGGCTGGCACGATTGAGTTATGCCAAGCCTGATAGTGCTCTAAGTTTGATGAGCCTTACCTACGAAATAAACCCAGATTATGCATTAGACCATGTTGATAACTTTTTTCTTCAAGAGAATCAATGACTTAAGTTCTAATGCATAGCATTAGAAAGGTTTGGAATAAAACTTGCCACAAGTCGTTTATTTTCATCAAGTTACAAAGTGATTGAAAAGTCCTAATGCATAATTTGGGTTTGTGTATTTGAAATTATGTGGCTGAAATGGATTCTTAGTAATTGGTATTAGTGCTGGCGCCTTTTTTCTCTATCAATGGGCATCAACGGGCGTGTCAACTTATAAACTATACTTTTCACCTGCACTTTTAATTGGTCCAACCATAGTAGATGTGCTTTGGAGAAAAATTCCTAAAATTGAAAACCTAGGCAGTAAAGCAAAAATACAATTGTATTCTGAGTGGAGCAGTGGGATGAAACACAACTCATGGATAAATCCCGGAGAAAAGGTAGTGGGTCTAATAGGCTCCAACCTCAAACTCCTATCCAAACTTTCTTCTAACTAAACCATCGGCTTCTTGCGTTCAGTTCTTTCCCCTAAGGTTGTCGTATACCTGCTTTATTTGCTCAAACTCAAATCATTTCTGCACCAATTTCAAATGCACCCAATTGCACCCACTCACGCAGGAAGAGTTTGCACAACAGCAACCTTTGTTGTTAATTTGGGGGAATCAAAAACTATTTTCAGTTATGTCGAAAGGAATGGACAAAAAAAAGGAGACGAAGAAGCCTGCCACCAAAACCTTGAAAGTGAAACGCGCTGAGAAAAAAGCGAAGAAGGAAGGCAGAAACTAGAAGTCGCTCACAAAATCTTGCAAGCCACCCAGCGGTGGCTTTTTTTTCGAAATAATTGTTTTTGCTGCCTGTTAAAATGAGGGGACTTTACTTGGCGCCAACCTAACCTTGTCGTTTAGCCTTGTACCCCTCCTTGATTAGGATGGCTACCACCTTATCGCGCAAGTCACCTTGAATAAGTATTTTACCATCTTTAGCCGAACCGCCTACTCCACATTTTGCCTTTAGCAACTTGGTTAGAGTTTCCAAGTCGCCTGTTGCACCGACAAAACCTGTTATGACTGTTACCTGCTTGCCCGCCCGACCGCTTTTATCTAACACCACGCGCAAGTTTTGCTGTGCATGGCTCAGCGTCTCCATTTGGTCATTTTGTTGATATTGGAAATGGAAGTCTTGGCTGGTTGAATATACTATTCCATCGCGCTTTTTCCAATCGTTTTTTTTGGCCATTGTTAGAATGAGTATATGTGTAAAAACAGCACGTTTAAAACTATTAGCATCAAGGCCAAGTTAAGTCTAAATTCCATAGCTTTCCAATAAAAGCTGGCTACTAACGAGATGATCTGCAACAAAATGGGTCGACAGAAAAAATCCCCGTACATAGTATTCGGCAATCTTGGCCGAAAATGAGTAAACATCATTTTGTACGTGCGTTGGTTCAATCAAAAAAGAGAAGTGCATAAAGTCATGGTGGCACCTTGCCCAAACTCATCCCCTGGTTTACCTACTATCGCAAACGCTTTAGCTTCGCGCATTTTTAGCCGAGGCGATTTATTACCAATTCTATTTTTGGCTACAGCAACTGCCCGCGTGGCTTTTCTTCTCTGCAGTTCCTCAAACCGTTAGCGGTGAACGTTCAAAAAATACAAATTGAAAAAAAAGAATATCAAGTTAAACAAGCCAACATTGAAACGAAACTCAACGCCTTCCACCGAATAGAATACGCCCAGTGCAGAAGTAGCCATTAATATGATTGGGAAGAATAAAAAATTTCCAAAATAAGACAAAGGCACACGTGCCAGATATTGATTGCGCTGATTTGCAATCTTAATCGGTATTGATAAAATCGGGGAGGTGTAGTACGTTATTTTGTCGCCATCTAAAAACACTTCGTCCAACTCATGACTTAAGCTGATACCGGTGCCATCGTCAAGGTATAGGATAAAAGAGCCCTCAACATTTTGCTCGCTTGCGGTCTTGCTGGTACCCACTATCTGGTGGTTTTCTTTCGCAGTAGGAAGCGCGAAATCGAGTAAACAAAAAACAGCAAACGCCAGCGTAAATTTTGATACCAGCACCATGTAGTGCAAATTATCGCGCATGTAGCCGTTGATGGAGTTATCAAGGACATCTCGCATGTATTCGGTCGACTTAGGTCGATATCGTGGGTCGCGGTGGCGAGGAGTGGCCGGTTCTGGTGTAGTTACCACGTATTGACTGGTAAGCAACATATCATATTGTTGCCTTTTCTGGGGGTTGCCCAGCACATCATAGGCTTCATTTATTTCTTGTATAATGCGGGCGGCCTCTGGTGAACTGTTTTTATCAGGATGGTAACGCAACGCTAACTGCCGATACTGCCGTTTGATGACTGCATCGGATGAGGTAGAAGAAACACCTAAAAGGGAGTAGTAGTCTTTCAACGTATGAATCGCGTTGCCGTAAAAATAAAAAAGGTGCCAGCCAAAAGCCAGCACCCACGTAAGCTTATAAAACGAAATGCTATTTCTTTACTACCCAAGTAAGCACCGGACGGCTCGCCATCTTCACCACACCCTCGGCAATGCTGCCTGCCAACACATGGGCAAAGCCCGTGCGACCGTGGGTTGCCATCGCAATCATATCTGCGTCAATGCTATCGGCAAAATACATGATACCATCTTCTTCGCTGATATCGTTGTAAACGTTAATCGTATAGTTCTTTAACTGCATCGACTTTGCAAACTTTGCCATGTAGTCTTTTACCACACGGTCGCGTTGAAAGTCGCCAGGGGTGTTAACGCGCAATAGGTGTATGGTAGAATCATAAAACTGTTGTGTACGCTTCACAAGGCGAGAAAATATTTCCTCATCTTTAGACATAGCCGTGGCGTAAACAATGTTCTTAAAGTCAGTAGAGGCAGGCTTTTTATGTACCGTGAGGATGGGGCATCGTGAATGCCGAACGACTTTCTCGGTATTTGTCCCAATGACCATAGTCTCTAAGTTGGTCACACCACGGGTGCCCATCACTACCAAATCAACTTTGTGCTCAGCAATAATGGCATTCATGCCGTGAAAGGGGTTACCCAACCGCAACTCGCCTACCACCTTTACAGCCGAATACTTGGGGTCTTGCACAATTCTGGTGAGTTGGTTTTCTGCGCGCTCCAAAAGTTTGTAGATAAATAACTTTTCTTCCCAGTCTGCCTTCTGCCATTCACCTGTAATCCGTGTAGAATCTTGCCCCGCTTCTTCCACCACATTTAACAAAAAAACCGAAGCCCCTGATTTTTTGGCAATGTCAAATGCTACATCCATGGCCACTAAAGAGGTCTTCGAAAAATCAGTCGGAACTAATATCTTTTTCATCTTGTGATAATTTTAGTTTAATGTCAATTTTTTGCTGGTAAATCAGATATTGTAAATGTACTGATTCAAAATTACATTCAAAAGCTATTTGCAAATGGCAGCGGATGTAGTGCCGGTTATCGGGCTTTGGTGATTATGCATTAGAATACCGCGGCCAATCAACAACAGCCCGGAAAGAACCATGACACCCATTACTACCTTATTTAAACGAATGTTTATCTTGTTCACAATCAATTGAATGAATTGGGTAAAGCCCAACATCACTGGCCAGGTTCCCAACCCAAATACCAGCAAAAAAAACAGTCCGTCTTGTGGTGAAGGCATTACAAAACAATATCCAATTGCAAGCATAGTAAGCCCGCACGGAAGTATGCCATTTAACATCCCTAACAAAAACAATCTCGGGAGGTGGTGATTACCAAGCGCCTTGCCGAACAACTTCTTTAACGGACCCACAATCTTAAAAAGGAACTGGTGTGCAAAAGAAGGGCTTAATCCCATCTTGCCGAACGCAATCGCCAACAGTAAAATGCCGAACGCAATGGACGCGATTTGTTGGTAATGACCAAATCCAATCAAACTTCCAAACAGCGCGGACAAGCCACCCAATATTCCATATGTAATGGTTCTGCCCAAGTTGTACACCACTTTTTTGTGCAGTTGTGGTTGCCGTACCGTAACTGCAACTAGCAAAGGGCTACACATGCCCGCACAATGCAGGCTACCTACCAGACCCAATATCAACGCTGACCAAGTCATTATTACAACATAATGTTTTTCTCTACATAGT
>JBJTHA010000055.1:0-3756 GCA_046094265.1 Cytophagales bacterium | reverse complement strand
TTCTTCAGAAAGAACTATTCCTTCGCATACCTAGCTTAAATGTCCGAGCAAACCTTATACTTTCACATCTGTCATTGCTTAAACATAAGGAAGTTTCCCAAAAATGGCTCCTGGCTTGTTGAGGGTGAGCATTGTGCGTACTGCCGTCTGCAAGTGCTGGTCTTTTACAATTCCCTTTTTTTGTGCGGTGGTGGTGATGCCGATGCCCAACGGCTTGGTGAGGTAGAGGAGTGAACCTTCACGGGCCGTATCATTTCGTTTCAATTCTTCGCGTTTCAGTTTGCCCGACACGGCCAATCCGAACACAGGTTCAGGGCAATCGATGCTATGCCCACCGGCCAGCGGAATTCCCGCATCGGCACAAACTTTCCTGCTTCCCTCTAACACTTGCTGCGCCACCTCGGGTGCTATTTTATTAATGGGCCAACCCAAAATGGCAATGGCCATAAAGGGTTCACCACCCATGGCGTACACATCGCTGATGGCGTTTACAGATGCGATGGCGCCAAATGTAAATGCATCATCTACAATAGGCATGAAAAAGTCTGTGGTGCTCACAATGCAGGCGCCATCACCCAAGTCATACACTGCAGCATCGTCTTTCGATTCGTTTCCAACAAGTAATTGAGGAAACTTGCCTTTGGGTGAATTGCTGTGCAAAATTTGGTCGAGCACAGCTGGCGAAATTTTGCAACCGCACCCGGCACCGTGGCTGAATTGTGTGAGTTTTACAGGTTCTATCATTCATCAAAACTTAACAGCGGCAAATTAGCTATTTCGAAGTTTGGCAGCCAGTGAATTTTTGTTTTCGCCATTCCAACCAAAAGTGGCAATCACACGACCGGATTTACTCTGGAGGCTTTCTGAATAATACTTGTCGTAGTAGGTGAGCAAAATATCAATTGTAGAGGCGGCATCGTTGGCTAGCCATTTTTCTTTGGCGGCTTGAAAATGCTGGCCGCCCAGTCGCTTCGTAATCTTTTCCATGGCCTGTAAAAATTCTTCCTTGGGCGCATGGCCATACTCGTTCACTAAACGTTGTACGCGCACTTCCTTCGGCACATCCAAAGCTAAAATGGGCGCGGTTTTCATCTGCTCCCACAATGGAGGAGGCAAAAAGACTTTTCCGATGGTAATCGACTCGTCTTCTAGCCAAATCCGTTTTGAAAGATCCAGTTTGTAAAGTTCCTCAAACAATAAATTGTGAAACTGCTCCGTGCTGGGTTGTGCGGGCATCATTAACCCGCCAAATGCGGAGCCCTTGTGGTGAGCGAGTGTTTCTAAATCCAAAATCTGTTCTCCGTGTGATTGCAGTTCGCGTAAAATTTCGCTCTTGCCGCTGCCCGTGCAGCCTCCAATGATAATTAGGCTCAACGGCTTCGCAAAATATTCATATGCAAACTGACGATAGGCTTTATAACCACCTTTGAGGGTGTGTGTTTTGATTTTGGCCATCGCAGCGAACTGCGCAAAATTGTTAGAGCGCATGCCGCCACGCCAGCAATAAGCGAGTAGTTCGCCACCTTTTGCCAGTTCTTCAGTGGCTGTAATGATCTCCAGCAACCGCGGCCCCACCAAACGAAAACCTTCTTTGATGGCGAATGCCTGTCCATTTTTCTTGTACGCAGTGCCCACCACCACGCGTTCTTCATTGTTGAGCAGTGGTATGTTTTGCGCGCAGGCCATATGACCGGTTTCGTACTCACCTTCAGAGCGCACATCTACCAAAGGCAGGAACGAGCGAAGCAACAAAAATTCATCCAAAGAGATCGGCATTTTCCAAAGTTCGTGAAGTGATGTGGGAATGAGAAATCGGTTTTTCCGAACCTTTACACAAAAGCAATACCAAGACACTTATGCTAACCCTTCCATTAACTTACACCGATAATTTCAAAAGCCTCTAAATTCATTTATTTTTAACCCTTCTAAAACGTTTTCAGTTAATTTTTTCGAAATCAGGATAAAAATTGACCCTATGTTGCCGTAAATGGATTATTTTTGAGCTTTCATTGCAATAAAATAACCACTACATTATGTCACATTTACGTTTTGAAGCCCTGAAAAGACTGCACGACCGAACCAAAGTGCATGCAGAGCCTACTAGCCCCAACATCTCTAAGTTTTTTGGAGAGAATGTGTTTGGAATGGAGCAGATGCGCGCCACTTTGGCACCTGCCGTATTCAAGAAAGTAAGCAACGCCATCAAAAACCACGAAAAAATTGATGAAGCTACTGCCGATGCCGTGGCATCAGCCGCTAAATCGTGGGCAATCGCAAAAGGCGCTACACATTTCACCCACTGGTTCCAACCCATGACGGGTGGAACGGCTGAAAAGCACGATTCTTTTTTTGATGCGCTCTCAGGGATTGAAAAGTTTAAAGGCAGCGAGCTTGTGCAACAAGAGCCCGATGCATCGTCATTTCCTAGCGGAGGTATCCGCAGCACTTTCGAGGCTCGCGGTTACACTGCTTGGGATCCCACTTCGCCCATGTTTTTGTATGGCAAGACATTGAGCATCCCTACCATATTTGTTTCCTACACAGGCGAAACATTGGACACAAAATCTCCTTTGTTGAAAGCACTAAAGGCAGTTGACTTGGCGGCTACGCAGGTTTGCCAATTATTCGATAAGGATATCAACCATGTGGTAGCCTCGCTTGGCCCCGAGCAGGAATACTTTGCTGTGGACAAGGCGCTGGCCGATGCGCGCCCTGACTTGGTAATGGGTGGTCGCACTGTTTTTGGTCATGCACCCGCACGCGGCCAGCAATTAGAAGATCACTATTTTGGCACCATTCCCGGCCGTGTTTATGATTTCATGCGCGAGTTTGAAATTGAAGCCTGGAAGTTGGGTATACCTGTTCGCACGCGCCACAACGAGGTTGCTCCCAGCCAGTTTGAAGTGGCTCCGTTGTTTGAAGAAGTGAACGTGGCCAATGACCACAACCAACTGATGATGGATGTGATGAGTCGCGTGGGCGAGAAGCATGGGTTAAAAATACTTTTCCATGAAAAACCTTTCGCTGGCGTAAACGGAAGTGGTAAGCACAATAACTGGTCGTTAATTACGGACACCGGTGTGAACTTGTATGCCCCCACTAGCTCGGCTAAAGACAATTTGTTGTTTTTGACATTCTTCATTACCACCATAAAAGCTGTGCACGAACATGCCGACTTATTACGCGCAAGTATTGCAACAGCTGCCAACGACTTTCGCTTGGGAGCAAATGAAGCACCGCCCGCTATCATGTCGGTGTTCATTGGCTCACAAATGACAGCAGTGTTGGATGAGTTGGAGAAGAAAGGTAACGTGAAGATTGAGAAGGGTGATAACATGTACATGAAGTTGGGCATTGACCAGATTCCGGAAATCATATTAGATGCTACAGACCGTAACCGTACTTCGCCTTTTGCCTTCACGGGAAATAAATTCGAATTCCGCGCAGTGGGCTCAAGTGATAATTGCGGCACGCCTATGACGGCACTTAACTTGATTGTTGCGGATCAGTTGACCAAATTTTACGAAACCGTTAGCAAAGAAATTGAGAAAGGTGAGGAGAAGCGCATGGCCATTGTGAATGTGTTGCGTAAGTACATCAAAGAATCGAAGGCAATTCGTTTTGAAGGCGATGGGTATTCTGATGAGTGGGTGAAGGAAGCTGCTGGGCGCGGTCTGAGCAATATCAAAACCATGCCGTTGGCCATCGATGCCTATGTATCAAAGAAGTCGCTTGAACTTTTTGAGAAGTATGGTG
>JBJTHA010000054.1:0-4071 GCA_046094265.1 Cytophagales bacterium | reverse complement strand
AAAGAGCCCGATGTATGCAACTTCAGTAGGCTTGGTTCTGGCCGGCTTCCGCTCATTAGATGAAAGAGAAGACCGCTAACTCGAAGCAAAAAATACTACCTATAACCAAAAAGCAGTACGTGTAAAGAAAGCAAAACCCGCATCTGATTTCTTCACAAATATTTTGAATAAAACCAAGGGGCTGTTGATTGACGACTTAGGCGATAAAAATGAATACTAAAGAAAAGTTGCAGCAGATAACCCAAAAACAAAAAATGATTTCGAATAGTAGCGCGACTAGTAAATCGGATCAACCAAAAATAACGAGTAACTAACAACCAAAGAGTATCAACCATTAAAACACCAACGTCATGTTTGAGCAAGTAACAGGATATAAGTTTGATATACCCAAACACCACAAATCGATCATTAAAGTAATTGGTGTGGGTGGCGGAGGCAGCAATGCAGTAAACCACATGTACAAACAAGGCATTAAAGATGTTGAGTTTGTGGTGGCGAACACTGATTTGCAAGCACTCAACAGCAGCCCAGTGCCGTATAAACTTCAGTTGGGTGTAACACTCACCGAAGGTCTCGGTTGCGGTGCTAACCCAGAGGTGGGTCGTGCAGCTGCTATTGAAAGTAGAGAGCAAATTCGTGAAATGCTCACCGACACAAAAATGGTTTTTGTTACTGCGGGCATGGGTGGTGGCACTGGCACTGGCGCGGCACCTGTTATTGCCAAAATAGCCAAAGACATGGACATCTTGACCGTGGGGATTGTGACGCTTCCTTTCTCATTTGAAGGAAAGAAAAAGTTGGCACAAGCCGAAGCAGGCATTGAAGCTTTTCGTGCAGGGTGCGACACAGTGTTAGTGATTTTAAACGATAAACTCCGCGAGATTTATGGTAACCTCTCCATTGGCCAAGCATTTGGGGAAGCAGATAATGTACTCACCACAGCGGCAAAAGGTATCGCTGAGATCATTACGTTGGCCGGATATGTAAATGTTGATTTTCAAGATGTGCGCACCGTAATGTTGAATGCGGGTGCTGCCGTGATGGGCACTGCAGAAACACGTGGCGACACACGCGCCATCAAAGCTGCGCAACAGGCGTTGGCGTCTCCCTTGTTGGATAACCACGACATTATGGGTTCAAAGAAAATACTCCTGTCAATTATATCAGGAGAGGAAGCAGAGTTGCAAATGGATGAATTGACAACCATTACGGAATACATTCAGCAACAAGCAGGCGATGATGCAGAAGTTATTTTTGGCCATGGTGTGGATTCTGCTTTAGGCGATCGTATTCGCGTAACAGTAATAGCAACAGGTTTTGCAGCAGAGAAGAAATCGTTCAAAAAAGAAGAGAAAAGAGTACACGAACTCGACCGTACACAGATTTCATTATTCGATGCACCAACCGATAATTCAGTAAACCAGCGTACCGCAGATTTAGAACTCAAAGTAAAATCAGATTTTACTAAGCTGGAAGCAAAACCCGTAGAAGAACCGAAGGAAGCAACCCCACCGCCCGTGCCTCCTGTTAAGCCACCGTTGCCGGTGTTGGAGAAGGACGAGGAGCAGCCCACTCAAGAACGCTCCTATGTTTTTGATTTATTCAACGATGCTAAAAATGAAGATGACAAAGGCGAGGAGGGCTTGTTTGCCGATGACGAAGATGATTTTAAAATCGGTACAGAAATTTCAGCAGATCAAGTAATTGATGAAAATGGTTTGATGCAAGTGCGCAAAACCAAAGAACGTTTGGAGCAACAAGCCAAAGAGCGCAGGGAAAAAATGAAGAGCAACCGCAAGCACGAGATGACAAAGGAAGAGTTCAATGAAAAATGGACATTGCCCGCTTACTTGCGCAGAGGTGTGAAAATGGATAATGTGCCGCACTCATCAGAGCCTTTTATATCTCGCTACAATTTAAATGATGATAATAGTTTACTAGGTAATAATAAGTTTTTGCATGACAATGTAGATTAGTCGATGGTGAATTAGTCAATGGTCATACACTACAACTGTCGATCATGGACTGACAAACAATGACTAGTGAAAGATATGGCATATCCGGTACGACTGGTTTTTACTCCATTCGTAGTGGTTGTTGGTGGTAAATATTTTTTGCCGGTGCTGGAGTGCCTTCTTACGACCAGACTTTTGGAATAGCTGTTATTGATTTTTTACAGCGTTCTGGTCTGTTAGTTTTTTCAGTTAAAAAGCCCCGCGCTACACGGGGTTTTTTTTTGTTGAGGGTGATTTTGATTTCTTACTATCTTTATCAAAACAAATTGCTATGAATAAAAAGATACTTTATATCACTTTTTCCTTGATCGTTTTGGCTGGAGCTTATTTCGTAGGTCCGGCCCCCGCTAAACCGAAATGGGATTTGACAATGCCAGTGGTACCGCAAGAACCGCTTGCGCTTGAAAATTATGTGGCGACCCAAGAAAGTAAGCACAAGCTAAAACCTGATAATGAAGCGCGCATTGTGTGGGCGGATAGTTCAAAAAAGAGAACTGAATATAGCGTAGTTTATTTACACGGGTTCTCTGCAAGCCAAGAGGAGGGCGACCCGGTTCATAAAAATTTTGCAAAAAAGTTTAACTGCAATCTTTATCTCGCTCGTCTGGCTGACCATGGCGTAGATACTACCGAACAGCTTCTGTATTTTACACCCGATCGTTGGTGGCAAAGCAGTAAAGAGGCACTTGCCATTGGCAAAGCGCTGGGCGATAAAGTGATTTTAATGAGCACTTCTACAGGGGGTACAATGGCATTGATACTCGCTTCTGAATATCCACAAGATGTTTTTGCGTTGATAAACATGTCACCTAACGTACAGATTTTCCATCCGCTTGCTTGGTTGTCCAACAACCCGTGGGGTTTGCAACTGGCACGGCAGGTGGTGGGTGGAAATTATAATGTCTCGAAGCAGATTCCTGGTGTGGATATGAAATTGCAGAATCAATATTGGAATGACAAGTATAGGCTTGAGGCCGTAAGCCAAATGCAGGAAATGCTCGAAGACAAAATGAATGAAAATACGTTTAAGAAAATCAAAGCGCCTTCACTGTCGCTCTATTATTTTAAAAGTGAAGCCGAGCAAGACTCAACGGTGAAGGTGAGTGCTATACTCAAAATGAACGAACAATTGGGCACCCCCGATTCCTTGAAGGCAGCGGTGGCCATACCCGAAGCGGGCACGCATGTGATTGGCTCCTACATCCGCTCCAAAGATGTTTTTTCTGTGGAGCGAGCTGCTGAAAATTTCGCGGTTGAGAAATTGGGAATGAAAATCAATTATGGTCTCAAGCCAACAAAATTTGAAGCTTATAAAGCGAGTTTGAAAACCAATCCCGAAAATGAATTGGTTGATTTGGAAAAAGCAATACCGGGAATCGTGTTGGATGTTCGCTACGCTACCACAAATAATTTCACCAAAGAAAAAATCTACAACCTGCCCAAGGCATACGCGCGCAATCCGGTGGCTGTTGCTCTCAAAATAGCCCAAGAGGAATTCAATAAGTTGGGGTATGCGATCAAAGTTTATGATGGCTATCGCCCATACTCAGCTACGGTGAAGTTTTATGAAGTAATGAAGGGCGACACATTGTATGTGGCCAGTCCGTACAAAGGTTCGAAGCACAACCGCGGCTGCGCGCTAGACATCACGTTGGTTGATTTGAAAACACAACACGAACTAAAGATGCCTACCGAATGGGATACTGCCGCCAAGGAATCTTGGGCCAATGCCCCCGTCACAGACCCTGACGTAAAAAAGAATCGTGATATGTTGATTTCAATTATGGAGAAAAATGGATTTAAAGTGTACACGGCTGAGTGGTGGCATTTTGATTTCGTGGGCTGGCAGAAGTATGATGTGATGGATATTGAGTTTGAGGAGTTGGGGAAGTGACCGTTTTTATCGTATTTTGATTACCTTTTTGATTGAATTTAAACTAAGAACGGTAAGTGAATTTGACAGATAGTTCGTTGATTGATTCAATAGTAGGGGAGGATGTTAAGAAAAGATTTTCAGCTTTTGAATTATTATACAGAGAGAATTTCAATTCAATAC
>JBJTHA010000053.1:0-5753 GCA_046094265.1 Cytophagales bacterium | reverse complement strand
TAGTTGTCGCCACAATTCAAACCATACACGCACATCATCCAACATTACCCAACCTTTAATGCCCGATCCCATTCGCAATTGCTTTGGCCAAGGCGTGTCTTTCTTATCGGGCACAACTAAAATCCTAAACTCACCCGGTTTACTATTTACATAATCAATCACTTCAACAGTGCCACCAAATGTGCCCACCGAAATACTCGGCCAGCCGCTGAATTGCAGCGCAGGAAAACCATCAAACTCAATTCGAACTCTGCGGCCTTTGCTAATGAGTGGTACATCCATAGCCTTTACGTGCATTTCTACAGCAATATCGGTGGATTGTGGCATGATGGTACATACAGGATCGCCTTCTTTAATGGTTTCGCCAATGCCGGCTTGCGTTGCCTTCACCACAAAGCCAGCCTGCGGTGCGAGTATGTGGTACTGCTGGCTCCTGATTTCCATATTAGAAAGCTCGTTGCGCAGCTTGAATAAATCCGCTTGAGTATCGGCTATGTCAGCCAAGGTGTTGTTCCAATCAGATTCTGCTTTATTGATTTTATCAAGGTATTCTGCCTGAACACGCTCTATTTCAATTTTTGCATTGGTAAAATCCGCTTGACTACCTTGATATTTATATTCAATATCTTGATACTTAGTGAGCGGAATGTTACCCGCCTCAAACAACTTTTTATTTCGATCATATTGATTTTTGAAGTTATTGAATTTCACTTCCTCCGCTTCCAATTTAGCTTTTGCTTGAGCTATTTTGGTACGCATGCCATCTTCCAGCGCGCTGATTTGTCGTTGCAATGCTTTGGCTTTTAAGTCTTTGGATTTTAAGCTTTGCTCTTTTGCGGTGATCACCTGTTGTAGTCGTTGCAAAAATTGTGGGTCAAAGTATTTTTCTTTTACCTCACTGATGAGTGCAATGGTATCGCCCTTGTTCACAAATTGCCCTTCTTTAATTTTCCAGATTTGAATCCTTCCAGCGATTACAGTTTCTACCGTTTGTGGCCTGTTGCTTGGCGACAGCGCTGTTACTTTGCCGCTTCCGCGGATGTTCTGTTGCCAAGGTAAGAAGAGAATCACCAAGAACACGATACCTATGCCCATCAACCAGCGCGCTAAAATTTTACCTGCCAACGGAGTATCTAGCGATCGCAAAGAGTATAATTTCTCTTGCGGCATTTTTTTCCGAACCGAATTTTTTGAAATATTCAGCATATCCTTAATCGATTAAGTCTTTGAGGTGTTGATTGTTCATCAAATCATCCATAGTACCTTGTGCTTGTACTTTCCCGCTCTTCAATAACACTACTTTATCGCAAGCGCTCATCACGAGTGGATCGTTTGACACATAAATGATAGTGCGTTTCGATTTGTGTAAGATTGTTAGTAACTCCATTTTTTCTCGTTTGCTCACCGCATGAAAAAGGTCATTTAATATGAGTAACCGAGGTTTTTCTGCCAAGCAACGCGCAAGTATGAGTTTATTGCAAAACGAACTCGATAGACCAATGCCGCCACTCAAAATGTGCGTGTTGAGTCCCTCGGGCATCGCATTGACTTCGTCTAAAATCCCCACGGTGCGTAGTGCTTCAATGGCGTCTTGCACAGTTTCTGAAACTTTCCCCACAGTGATGTTTTCGAGCAACGTTCCGTCAAACAAATCTTCTTGCGAAATATTTTTCGCTACATAATCGCGCAAATGGGTCAGGTCCAAATCGCGTAGCGAAAAGTGATTGATGGTGGCCACCCCTTCATAACTACTGTACAGACCGGAAAGAATATTTATTAAAGTCGTTTTACCCGAACCGCCCGAACCAGTTAAGCAAACTTTTTCGCCTGCATTGATTTCAAGGTCAATACCATTCAGTGCGTATTGATTGGCGCCCTTGTATTTATATTTTAAATCTTTGAACCTGACTGAAAACCCTTCGTCTTGTACTTTTGGAAAATCATAACCGCCTGTGCGTTCAATGGGCAAGTCAGTGACATGGCCCACTTTGTCTACTGCCGTGAGTAAATCGTACACCACATCCATGTACATTATTATTTTCTCAACTGCCCCTAAAATCAAAATGATCACGATTTCTGAAGCCACCAACTGCCCCAATGTAATTTGCCGATCGACCACCAGCATGGTTCCCAAAATCAATAACCCGCCAATAATACATGCCTTAAACAATACGATAAAAGAGTATTGGGTGAGCAACACACTAAAGTGTATTTTTCTGTTTTTCAGATAGCTGTTTACGTTGTAGTCAGTTTTACGCAGCGGCAATTCGGTGCTGCCCACTAACTTAAATGATTGAATTGCGCGACCAAGTTCTTCCAACCACTGCGCTACTTTGTATTTGTATTTCGATTCTTGAATAGATGAGTTGAGTCCTCGTGGCCCCGTGAAATAAAAAATTAGACCTAAAGTAGTTAGTAAGATTAATCCGAAGAACACGAAAAAAGGGTGGTAAAGGGATATCAACATCAAACCAAACAATATTTGAATCACGGCAGATGCCAAGTCAATCAATAATTTGGGCAACGCCTTTTGAATTGTCATCACGTCAAAAAATCGGTTGATGAGTTCCGGTGCGTAGTGTTTCTGCAAGGCCTCTAACCGGATGCGAGGAATTCGAAAAGCAAATTCAAATGCTGCTTTGGTAAAAATCCTTCGCTGTAAAAATTCGACCAGACTGATTTGAATCATTTGCAGGGCACCGCTCACAATCACCCCTACAATCACCAAACCAATCATCAAGTACACAGAACTGAAAATCACGCCACCAGAAATCAACTCAACTGTAGTTTGAATTCCCAATGGCACCACCAAACTGATAAAACCTACCACTACGGCATAAAACAAAATGTAGAAGATTTCTTTTTTCTCAGTTTTCAATAATTGAATAAGCCTTCGAAATGGTCCTGGATGTTCTCCTTCATCTCCTTGCAGGCTAACAGGGCTCTCGTACCCATAAATGGCAAAAAAAGTAATTTCACCCTCTTGGTTCTTAATTAGCCGATTGGCATCAAAACTTGCGGATTGCGCACCATCAATGTTTAAGTGGATTACCTTGATTTCATCGTCTTTTGGTATAAGCAAAGCAGGGTACAACCTATTTTGCACATCGCGGTAAAATGTGAGAATAGGAGCCGTCTGTTCTGAAAAGTAGTTCAGTAGCGTTTTTTCGTCCAACTGGTTTTCCATAAAGAGCAGTCGGATTTTATTGCCAGCCTCTGTCAGGTCACGAGTGAATTCTGCCACTTCGTCCTCCGCATACACGCGCTGGTTGGCCTCTATATTGCGAATATCTTCCAGGTTGAAACTGTGTTTCAACGCCAGGGCAACTTCGCGTAAAATCTGTAGTATTTGGTTGTTCGTCAACATAGGTTATGCTTGTATTGACCGAAAGGCCACATTCTCTAAAAAGTTATATAATTTTTGATAACGCGCTTGATCATCATTTAACGCGGTAAGCGTGGGCAAGTGATTGGCAAAAAACAGTTGTTGGTTGGCCGTTAACAATATGGTGCTCACCAGTGAAGGGGCGAACTCGTAGTTTGGATTTATTTGTAGGATAATGCCCGAGATTTTTTTGCACAACGATTTTAACCCTCCAAATAGACCTTCTTGGTTGTAATCATCTACACCTTTGGTCAAATAGGTTTTGTCGAGTTCTGCGATGACGATTCGGTGCAACGCCTCTTCATTTACGAATTCAAACGTGGGGTCGTACTTTTTTTCTTCCGCAATCACGCGTAAGCATGCGCGCAGTTTTTCTTTTGGGTCTGCGATAGCCGAAGTAAAGATATCGATTCTATACTCTAGCCAATTCCAATACCAAGCAATTAAATACAATAACAGTCGGTGCTTGTTTTCAAAATATCGGTAAACCGATGCTTCGGTAGAATCAATTTCGTGGGCCAGCTTTTTGAACGTGAATTGTTCAAAGCCAAGTTCATCAATCATTTCAATGCTCTTGCTAATAATTCGCAGCCCCAGGTGAGTATGCTGCGGGTCGCGCACATAAAGATGATCATTCAATTTAAAGGTCAATGTTGGCATGATGATATGCTTACAAACTAAAATGATAGCATTACTATCATTTATCGTAAAGTACTACCAAAAGGTTTCTCGTATTTCAGAAAAAATGCCAAAAACCTCCAAAATAGCTTTGGAGTTAATAAAATACTTCATGATAAAAGGGTTTCGCGAACCAAAATCCAGCAGCCCATCGCCAATGTGAACCAACCAAAAGCCTTTTTTAACTTGATGCCAGGTATTTTTCGCGAATGCACGTTGCCGAAATGTACGCCTACAATGGCAATGGCAGTGATCTTAAGCAAAAACGACCAGTCCATCGGTCGTGTGAGCAAGTCGCCCAAGAAGCCCGTAAGTGAATTGAGTGCGATAATAAAAAGCGAAGTGCCCGTTGCAGTTTTCATTGGTAAACCTGTGAGCAGGACCAACGCGGGAATGATAAGAAAGCCACCGCCCGCACCGACCAAGCCCGTGAGTAGTCCAATCAAGGTTCCTTCTAAAATGATGAGCAACGTGTTGTATTTTTTTCGAGAAGGGTGAATCTCTCTGCGGCCGCGAATCATGGTAACAGATGCCAATACCATTAGCACGGCAAAGAGGCCTAGCAAGAAAAGTCGCTTCGTAACCACAAATTCACCAGCAGTCAGTATAACATCGGGCAATGCCGGCACAATGAACTTACGCGTAAAAAAAATGGTGACAATGGAGGGAATTCCAAATAGGAAACCCGTCTTGATATTCACCAAGTGGTCGCGGTATTTGGGTACGGCCCCCGCAAAACTGGTGGTGCCTACGATAAAAAGTGAATAAGCAGAGGCGGTGACGGCATCGAGCTTGAACAAATAAACTAGAATAGGAATGGAGAGGATGGAGCCCCCGCCTCCTAGCAAGCCCAACAGAAACCCAATGAATATAGCTGAAAAGTACCCGAAGTATTCCAAAAATATTTTTTGTGCAAGCTAGGAATATTTGAGGCGATTACTCGATTTTTTAATCAAGACTTGAATTTAATCTAAGTGAAATTCTCAGTGGCTTCGTGGTTTAGTGGTCACTGAATTTTTTGGCCGCCTTACAAATCCTGTAAATCAATGTCGCGCTCGCGTATCTCAAAGTCTTTGCCCTTGCCAAACTTAAAAAGCTCCTTAATGGTGTAGCGCTCCAAGGTATGCAGATCTTTTACGCGATAATCGTGGTGGGAGAGTGCTTGTTCAATTTCAAACTCATATTTGTCGCCAAAATTCACGAGCACATATTGCTTGCCCACACGCAGGGCGTTTAACGATAAACCGGCCATATCACAAATCCTCTTCTCGCTCCAACATCAAAATGGATGCCTGCGGTACAATGAAATACTTTTCGCTTTCGTACATTACTTCAATGGCTCCCTTCTGTAAGAAAATGGCGAGGTCAGCTTCTTGCGCTTGCAAGGGCAGGTACTTTACTGATTCTTCTTTGCCCTTCCACAAATCATCTTCATCGGCCGGCATGGGCAATGGATAGCCGGGGCCAACTTTTATAACATAGCCGCGCTGTATTTTTTCTTTTTCTTGATTTCGTAGTCGTCGGTATCTTTGCCGCCATGAAATTGACTCCTGACAATAAACTGAAAAAACTCATCGTAGTAGGCGACCGTGTGCTCATTCGCCCCGTAAAAGAATCTGACCGCACCGATAGTGGACTGTATCTGCCACCGGGGGTACAAGAAAAAGAAAAAATACAGCGCGGCTATGTT
>JBJTHA010000052.1:0-7421 GCA_046094265.1 Cytophagales bacterium | reverse complement strand
ATTCCGTGGAAGTTATCGTGCAGGGCGTTGAGCGCAGTGCCCAAATCAGCGTCTGCCGTTGATGCTTTTACTTGGTCCGCGAAAGCGCGTGTGTCGGCCTTCAGCTTCTGCAACAGTTGCTTCACATTGTCGTTGTTGACTTTTGCGGGCAACGAAGCAGCAGCCCACTTGTCTGCCTCTGCAGCCATCTCTTCTGCCAATTTCTTGGCAGGCGCGAGGTTCGAAGAATCTTTGTACGGGTGAAAAGCCTCGGCCATAATCATGTGGAATGAATCCATCTCTTTCCACTCTTCTGATTCAGCAGCGGCTGTTTCGGTAGTTGCCTCTTCCTTCTTTTGATTGCAGCTTACCACTGCGATAAATGCCAATACCAGTAATCCCGAGATATGTTTTTTCATAGTTAGTTTGAATTTCATGCAAAGATAGTCGATTTCATATGTTGCAATCAACGCTTTACCTCACTCTATTTTGTTCTTCTTCCGTACCTTCTCCTCATCTCCAGCGCATGCACCAACTTTTTCAGTAAGTCAAAATACAAAGTAACAAACAGCACCACCGTCATCAGCCAAATAACGGCAATGTTAAAATAAAGGGTATCAAACTTCTTCCCCCAAAAGTGTTTCTGCGGCACGTAAAAATTCTCACGAAAATCCAACTGGTGATTGGGCCGATGGTCTTCAAAATAGATGGGGTAGATCTTTTGCACCAACTCACCACGCCATTCGGCAATGCGCACTACATCGCTGGCATTTTCTACCAATCGGTTTACCGATTCGTTTTGGTATTTCAAACGCATGGCGTCAAACAATTTGGCTTTCTCAGGGGTTGCCGTTAGTAGTTTAATCAAGTTCTCTTTTTCCGTCATCGCATTCTTGCTGCGGATGCCGTAATACTCCTTCAACGTGGCCAAGAAAGTATGGGTTTTTTGGTACACGGTTGAATCAAATTGCCCTGGAGATATCAGGTTTACTTCTGGCAGCCGCTCTCGTCCGACATAACGTAGTTCATTCTCCACTTCACTCTTCAGCATTTGCATGGCCTTGTAGGTAGCGTTCTCCTCGTCATTCCTGCGCCAGTCAGAACGATGGTTAAGTACAAAAGCAAGTTTCGACTCTAACTGTGGCAAGTAATATTGTCGTTTGTAGTCGGCAATGGCGCGCTTCTTGTCTAATTCATAGAACTGCTTTTCAAAAGGGTTATCTCTAAACTGGGTAACCATGTATGCTTCAAACGCCCATCGTGAGGCCATCAACTCTCCCATTATCGGAATGCCATCGGGCTTTCCCACCTTCGGATTAAACTTGTCGAAACTGATTACCACACCACTCAACAACAACTGCGGAATAATGAGAATGGGAATCAAAATATAAATCGTAACGGCAGAATCAAAAGCAGAAGAAATATTTAGTCCCAATAGGTTGGCGAAACACGCACACGAAAACAGAATCATCCAATAGCGGATTTCACTGAGTGGGATTTCCAACAACCAGTTACCAACCAGTATGAAGCAAAACGTTTGTATGGCCGACAATGTAAACAAGATCACTACTTTTGAAAACAAGTAACTGGTTCGATTTAAGTTGAGGTAGCGTTCGCGTTTTAAAATTTTTCGGTCCTTAAAAATCTCTTCGGCACTAATGATAAGCCCCACAAACAACGCCACCACGATGCTCATGAAAAAGTAAACAGGTATGTTGTCGTTGTGGTAGAACGTGTACACTGGATTTTCTACCCACAGTGTGTCATAGTACTTAACAAAGTAGCAGATAAAAAGTGCTAAGACAGGCGTGAGCAGCAGGTTAACGGTTATGTATTGCTTGTTCGCCAGCTTTGCCAATACATCGCGCACAATAAAAACCCAAAGCTGTTTAAAGGCGTTCGGGATTTTTTGTGCTACTGGAAGTGCATCGTGCACCTCCTGGATTTTCGGAATCTTAATGCTCTTTTTGAAATATTGGTACCACTGCCCCGGAGAAACTTTGCGCGTATGCGTCAATCGACCAAACTCATTTACAACTTTTGTTTCGATGATGTTGAAGACCTGCTCGGGGTTGATGTTACCGCACTCGGGGCATGCTCCGGGTGTTTTATTGGCAGCGTTGATGATATTTTGGAAATAATTTGTTGATTCTATTGGGTTGCCATAATAGATTTGAAAGCCACCGACATCTAAGATGATGAGGGTATCAAACATCTTGAAAATATCAGACGAAGGTTGGTGAATGACGACAAATATCATTTTGCCACGCAGTGCCAATTCTTTCAACAGATCCATGATGTTTTCAGAATCGCTGGAAGACAAGCCAGAAGTAGGTTCATCTACAAACAATACGGTAGGCTCGCGCAACAATTCCAATCCAATATTGACGCGTTTGCGCTGACCACCGCTAATGGTCTTGGAAAGAGGCGAGCCAACTTTCAGGTTTCTGATTTCCGACAACCCCAGGCTCACCAAAACTTTTTCTACCAGTTCGGCAATTTGTTGTTTTGAGTATTGGCCAAAGCACAACTGTGCGTTATAATACAGATTTTCGAACACGGTCAGCTCTTCCAACAACAAATCATCTTGCGGAATAAAGCCGATGACACCTTGCAGCTGTTCGGGATGTTTGTGTATGTCTATGCCATTGATAAGTACCCGCCCGCTGGAAGGTTTTTCCGTGCTATTCAACACATTCAACAACGTAGACTTACCGGATCCGCTCGCCCCCATCAATCCGATCAGCTTTCCACCCGTTTCGGCAATGTTCACATTTTGCAACCCCGCCCTCCCACTTTTGAAATGATAGAATAGATGGTCTGCTTCAAAACTGATGTCGGTCTCACTTTCTTCAAACAAGAACTTACCTACTACATCGCTGTAGTAGATAGGTTCAATTTTCGATCCCCGAATAGTGCTGCCCGTAGGAAACACATCAATTTTGCGGCTCTTGAGCGCAATTCCATTGAGTGTGAGAGATGTTATGCCCAAATATTTAATGAAGTAGGTCTCAATTTCTTGCAACCGTAAAATGGCAATCAACCCCGTAAGATTTTTCGATACAATACGCGGACCCGGGTGCTCAATCTCATCCGATCCTTCGTCTACAATCAATATATTTTTCGATGACAGTTCTTCAATGTCTTGACCAATTACAAAAGAACGTACAGCACGGAAGTCTTTATTGGGAATTTTTAAAGCCTCGCTGATATAAAAAATCAAATTGCTCTGCCGCTCAGACAATTGATTGTCGGCAAATAACAGTTCAATGATTTTCACCAGCAGCACCACCTTTTGCTGCATGGTGAGGGCTTGGTTTACTTTTTTCGAGATCTGCATGATCTTCGCCCAATCGTCTACAAACTCTTGGGTGTCCGCGTCCATGGGCATACTGATAGAAACGGCTCTGTCATTCGCCCTTACAAACTCATCAAACAACGAAAGGTAGTAGCGCACCCCATCTTGGTTGAGGTGGATGGAAAGAAACTCTTTGATGATGGCCCGCTCATCTTCAGTAATACGCTCTTTGGCGACAATACCAAAAAATTGAACTACGGCCTTCAACAACTCTTCACTCATGTATCGAAAATGTAAATGAGAACAAGTTTCGAAAATAACTAAAATTGAGCGTAGTGCAAGCGGAGAAATTGTCCTTTGTTTACGGTTACGTTGGCCATTTTGACTTTTTGGGGTTTGGCGTAATGGCGGATTTCCAGCACAAAAGTTCAATGGAAGAACTGCACTTGAACCTACCACAAAACTGTCATAAAAAGCACTGGATCTGCCATTACATCAAATCGCAGTTAGCTGCTACTTTGGGAGATGAAATACTTTGGATTAGCTTAAAAAGTTACTCTGTATCAGCTACATCGGTTTTGTAAAATTTCCATCATCTAATTGTAGTTTCAATCGGGTTACAATTTGTAACCGACTTATTCCCCTCCTTTTAGCCTTCATATTCCTGCTGAAATTTTTTCGTTGCGTGATGTTGTTTTTGATTTTTTAAGTAATAAAAGATCTTATCAACCACAGATTCAGAAAACGGAATATGCAGCATAACCGATTTGCCACGAAAATTTTTCTGAAATGAGATCAGTTGGTCATCGATGTGGCTGCACCAATCATACAATGATTTCTTAAGTTGATGCATGGCATAAGCCCGGTCAATGATCATTGGCCTGTCAACAGGCGGTAGAGGCTTGACTTTAAGTTTCGGCTTGACTTTAAAACACATGATATTGCACTGTGTAAGCAGCAATGTTTTGCAAAGAAATCTTGTTTGACAGACAGTGCGGTCTTGCCAGACCACGGAAAATCAAATCATGATTTTTTTGTGAAATACACTACTCTTTCAGCACGCGAAGTTCCACCCGCCTGTTGAGTGCGCGTGCCTCCTCAGTTTTATCCGTACTGATGGGCTGCGCTCCTCCGAATGCTTTCGTTTTGATTCGGTCTTTCGCAATACCTTTGGAGGCCAGATATTTTTTTACCGCCTCTACCCTGTCTTGCGAAAGCTCAAGGTTCTTTTGCGGATTGCCTACATTATCGGTATGACCTTCCAATTGAATCACTACTTTGGTGTTCTCTTTCATCATGGCCACTAGTTCGTCCAAACTTGAATATGACCTGAGATTGATAACAGAGCGACCCATTTCAAAAATCAGATTTTCTAAGCGGATGGCACGCCCTGTGGAAGTCAACTCGATATTGCGAAAAATTTTGTTGTTAATGGATTCTTTCGGATCGACAATCACTGTGCGCGGGATGTAACCTTCCGCCTCTGCTGTTACTTGATATTTGGAAGAGCCAAAAATCGTAAATGAAAAAGTACTATCGTTAAAGTTGCCGCTAATGCCACCTGTTGGGTAGCTCTTGTATCGAATTTTTGATTTGATGCCTTTATGCCCAAGCGCATCGAATACCGTCCCCTGCACAGTTATTTCCTGTGAAAAAGAATTGAATGCGCAAGTCAGAATAAGTACGAAGAAAAATGATGAGCGCATATGGATTTCTATTGCCATCAATAATCAGACCCATTTTTCCTAACGCTTCACGAGCAACAGCCAAACCATTCGATTAAACGACTTAGATATCCAAGTCAATTGTTTCCCCCACCCCAAACGCTTTATCATCACCCTTGTCTTTTCTGTCGTCTACTTCTTTTTTCTCTTCGCCAAAGAGGTCGGCTTGCTTGACTTTTTTGGGTGGGCCTTTTGCTTTTGGGGGCTGCCCGTTGACGAGCGGCCCTGTGGGCTTTTCTTTTGGCTCACCGAAGAGGGCTGTTTGGCCGTCTTCTTCAACAACTGGCTCGAAGTCATCTTCTTCGTTGCCTGATTTTTTTTTTGGCGACTCAGTACCCTTTGCGGTTCCGGTCGCCTCGTTGTCGTCCTCTGCGCTGGCTGAGTTATCTTCAGGCTCCTCCAGCGGCTTGACCTTGGTGACTTTGAATTGGGATAGCCGGTTGCCCAACGCTTTCCAACCCTTCACGTCCACAATCTCTTCGAGGTTCACTACTTCAATCTCTTTCTCTTTGCCCTTTCCTTTCAACAACTCAATTTCCACTTCGGGCGTCTCGGCAGTCGTTACAAATTCGAGGCGCGAACCGATGCCTTCGCTTATGAAGTTAAATTCCTTATCAGGCGTGGTGGTTTCGATCAAAAAGCGCTTTACAAAATGCTGCTTGCTCTCACCATCCCAATAAATGGCCGAAATCACTTTCTTCGGGTTGAACTTTTCTACCAAAGTCGTTTTTTCTGGCTCATACCGGTTGGTGGTTTCGAAGCTTGTAATCTTGTAGTTGCCGCTTGAGGTGATAGCGATGATCTTATCATCTCCATCAAACTTGTTTACGTACTTGCCACGCTCATCTTTGTTCAAACGGCCAGAAGCCTGATCAAACCAAAGTTTCAACCCGCTTAAGGTTGAGCCTCTGCCTTCTTTGAAATCCACCTTACGAACCGGGTACTTTGTAACGATGTTGCCTCTCGCTCCACGGCCTTTTACTTCTTGTTCGGTGAAATCAAAATCAAAAATCTTCTTCCTTGCCGAACTAGACTGGCTCAACTTCACTTCCACAATCTCGGCTTCACCATTTGGATTGGCGCTGAGGTAGTGAACTTTGCTGTTCGGGTTGCCTTGATCCAAGTCATATTCCTTATCGCGTGTAATGGCCGGCATGGCAAAACGCTTGGCAAAAGTACTACCACTCTTACCATCGCTGTAAATCAAGTTATAAATCATCCGCTCATCGCCTTTCTTCCAAATGCCAACGTGCAGAATATCCTTACCCATGAACACCTTCTCGTTGATACGGCTGACCTTCGCTTTCCCATCTCTGCGCATGACGATGACATCGTCCAACTCAGAACAATCGGCTATGAACTCGTCTTTCTTCAAGCCCCAGCCAATAAAGCCGTCCTCTCGATTAACGTACAACTTTTGATTATTGGCAATTACCTCGGTGGCCGCCACTGACGTAAACGTTTTGATCTCCGTCTTGCGTTCCCGACCTTTTCCATACTTGTCTAACAAGTTCTGATAATAGGCAATTGCAAAATCGGTAAGGTGTTTCAGGTGGTGCAACGTTTCCTTTAACTCCTTGTCCAAATCGCGCATCAATTCATCAGCCTTGAACGAATCGTATTTTGATATTCGCTTGATGCGGATTTCTAACAGCCTTAAAACATCATCCCGGGTAATCTCGCGGTAAAACTGCTTTTTGTAGGGCTTCAGGCCTTTGTCTACCGTGTTGATTACTTCCTCAAAAGTTTCAACTTCTTCAATGGAACGGTAAATCCGTTTTTCTATGAATATCTTCTCAAGTGACGAGAATAATATTTTTTCCATCAACTCGCCTTTCTTGATTTCCAACTCCTGCTTGAGCAAACTCACGGTTTGCTCGGTGTTGTACTTTAAAATTTCGTTCACCTTCATGAACTGCGGTTTGTCGTTTACAATCACGCACGCATTGGGCGAAATTGAAACCTCACAATCCGTGAAAGCATACAACGCGTCAATTGCAATTTCTGGCGAAATACCCGGTTGAAGGTTGACAGTAATCTCCACATCCTTGGCAGTGTTATCAATCACTTGCTTCACCTTGATTTTCCCTTTCTCGCTGGCTTTTACAATAGATTCCATCAACGATGACGTGGTGGTACCAAAAGGAATCTCTCGAATGGCCAATGTCTTTTTATCAACCACTTCAATCTTTGCACGCACTTTAATCTTTCCACCCCTAAAACCCTGGTCATATTCAGTGATATCTGCTATGCCACCTGTAGGGAAATCGGGGTATATCTTTGGATTCTTACCCTTCAGCACATCAATCGATGCTTTGATCAGCTCACAAAAGTTATGGGGCAATATTTTGGTTGAAAGGCCTACCGCAATACCTTCCACTCCTTGCGCCAAGAGTAACGGAAACTTTACCGGAAGCGTG